>JAICGJ010000014.1 GCA_025923195.1 Chryseolinea sp. | reverse complement strand
GAGGAAACTGCCAGCTACTGGGACTGCGGGGAATTTATTGCAGTGTCGTACAAGCTTGAAGTGCCTCACCCTCCAGGCGCTCCGTTATTCCTGATCATCGGCAGAATATTCTCTTTCCTAGCTTTTGGAGATGTATCCAAGGTTGCCTACTGGATAAATTTTAGCAGTGTTCTTGCCAGTTCGTTTTCTGTCCTTTTTCTTTTTTGGTCTATTGTCCTGTTTGGGAGAAAACTCATGAAGATAACCAAGGACAACGAGGTGACCGAGGAGAAAACGTGGGTACTAATGGGCGCTGGTATCGTTGGCGCGCTGGCGCTGACATTCTCGGAGTCCGCCTGGTTTTCGGCTGTGGAAGCGGAAGTATATGCAATGTCATCCTTCTTTACTGCTTTCGTCGTATGGGCAATGTTAAAGTGGGAGGTTATTGAGGATGAATCCAAGGCGAACCGGTGGCTACTGTTGATCTTTTACATGATGGGACTATCAATCGGAGTTCACCTCCTAAATCTGGTAACAATTCCTGCGCTTGCCCTGCTTTTTTACTTCAAAAAGTACGAGCCTTCAACCTGGGGGGTAGTGGCAACGTTGCTTATTAGTTTGCTGATAATATTCTTCATTAACGACCTTATTATCCCAGGTCTCCCGACAATCGCCAGCTATTTTGAAATCTACTTTGTTAACAGCCTCCGGCTGCCATTCGGCTCGGGGGTTATTTTATTCAGTTCAATACTCATCGGTGTGCTGATCTGGGGGATAGTTTATTCCCAAAAGCACAAGAAAGTCGTTCTTAATACTTTTCTAACGGCAACCGCATTCATACTGATTGGCTATTCCTCGTATACCATGGTCGTTATCCGCTCGTCGTACGATCCACCTATTGACGAAAATGATCCTTCTGATGTGATGAGTTTTGTAAGCTATCTGAAGCGCGAACAATACGGGAGCCGGCCGTTGCTTTACGGCCCGTATTTCACATCACAACCTGTGGGTTATAAGGAAGGGGCGCCAACATATAAAAAAGGAAAAGACCGTTACGAAATAAAAGACCGGAAACTCGAATACGAATATGAGCGTGGTTCTCAAACCATCTTACCCCGCATCTGGAGTACCGACCAGTCACATGTTGAGATTTATCAGGAAAATCTTGGGTTGAGCGAGGGTGAAAAACCGACGTTCGGTGATAACCTCAGGTTCATGTTTCAGCACCAGATCGGCTGGATGTATGTTCGATACTTCTTTTTCAATTTCGCCGGCCGTGAGAGCGATATTCAAAACGCTGATTGGCTGAGTCCGTTGGGTTGGTTCGAAGAACTCCCGGCAGTGTTAGCAGAAAATAAGGGAAGAAATAATTTTTTTATGATCCCTTTTATACTCGGTTTGGTTGGAATGTTTTATCAATCAGTAAATAATACAAAAGACTTTGCGGTAATAGGATTGCTATTCATTCTTACCGGAGTCGCCTTGGTGATCTATCTTAATTCACCACCTGCTGAGCCGCGGGAACGTGATTATATCTATGCGGGATCTTACTACGCTTTTTGTTTTTGGATTGGATTGGCAGTTATCGGGATGGCGGAATATTTTCTGAAGTTCACCAAGAAACTCAAAACATCGGCGATTGTTGCCACTGTAGTCGGGCTCATTGCACCAGTGGTCATGGCCGTCGCTGGATGGGATGACCATGATCGCTCGAATCGCTATTTCTCTGTGGATTCAGCCGTTAACTATCTGCAGTCGTGCGCACAAAATGCTGTACTATTTACAGGCGGTGACAACGATACATTCCCCTTGTGGTATGCACAGGAAGTTGAAGGAGTTCGCACTGATGTACGCGTAATCGTGCTAAGCTACTACAATACAGACTGGTACATCGAACAGAGCATGCGCAAGCATTATACCTCTGAGCCCTTTCCTTACACATTAACGCTCAAGAATTATGAGCAAAGCGGTCTTAACGACTATCTGCCCTACTATGATGCCGGAATAAAACAGATGGACTTGCATAAATTTCTTGAACTGGTTCGCGACAACAATAAGAGTTTATTGCATCCTAATTACGGTGGTACAAGAAATATGCTTCCGGCAAAAGAAATCGTGTTGAAGGTTGATGTGGATAAGGTCAAGAATATGGGCATCATTCCGGAAGGAATGGACAGCCTGGTGGTTCCGGAAATGCGTTTGCGTGTTCGCACCGGGGGCCTGGAAAAGAAGGATCTCGCCATGCTCGATATTCTCGCTACCTCAAATTGGGAGCGACCACTCTACGTCAATGCTACATCCTTGGCTCAATTCAGCGTCGATCTTAGCCGTTACGTTGTGCAGGAGGGCAATGCCTACCGAATACTTCCGGTATATAATCCTCGGCCATTCAATCAGATGGAACTGGTGAACACCAAGGTGAGCTATGAAAATATGCTAAAGAAATTTCAGTTCCGGAATACAGATAATCCAAAGGTATATTATAACCAAGATTATCGAAATATGATATTGAATCATAGAAGCAGCTTCAATGCACTTGCGGAATTTCTGATCCTGGAGAAAGATACCGCTAAGGCGAAGGAGGTTATCAATTACGGGCTCGCCAAGATGCCAGATGAGGCAATACCATTCGATTTTACCAACGCCCAGACTGTAGACATGTTGTTTCAGGTAGGCGAAAAAGAGAAAGCATTGCAAATTGCAAACATTATGAGCGAGCGCTCCGATGAGCTTGCTACTTATTACATAAAGAAGCGATCGTATGGCAGAGACCTACAAATGAATGTAGCCATTCTTGGGGAGCTACAAAGGGTCCTTTATAAGTATGGTGAGGCCGATATGGCAAAGAAAGTGGAAGACAATTGGGAAAAACATTTTAGTGTATTGCAGACCGGGGGCGCGCGATAGAGATCAAGATTTCCTATTCCAACGTGAAAATCATATTGATGCGAGGTTTTAAGGTATCCTTATTTACTATAACTTTCTTCTTCAACCGGGAAGTTATAGTTTGAAAAACGATCCATACATTATTTCCGACGTTACCTCTAAAACGCCACCTACCAATCTTCTTGGGAAATTAAAGTTTTTAGGACCGGGTTTCATCTTGTCGGCCTCGATCGTTGGGTCTGGCGAATTGATCGCCACAACGATCTTAGGTGCAAAGGCAGGATTCGCAGCGTTGTGGATTATCGTGGTTAGCTGTCTTGTGAAAGTGGCCGTCCAATTGGAATTTGGAAAGCATACGATTCTCACTGGGGAGACGGTTATGCGGGCATTCAACAAGCTTCCGGGGCCTCGCTTTGGAAAGGGAAAGTGGACGGTATGGACAATTTTCTTGTTTATTATTCTTAAGACCATACAATTGGGAGGAATGCTCGGTGGAAGTGTAGTGGTTCTGAACAAGTTGTTCCCTGGAATTTCAATCACGGTCTGGGCAATCTTAGTTGCTATCGGAGTGGCCACACTCATTTACAGAGGAAACTATGGAATCGTCGAGAAAGGTTCATTGCTGATGATCGGCATGTTCACGATCCTTACATTGACATCGCTGTACTTTGTTCAGTATACTCCCTTCGCGTTTTCAATATCGGATGTGTTCAAAGGAATTCAATTTAATCTTTCAGGTGATGTGATTGCGGTTGCCATTGGCGCCTTTGGTATAACTGGTGTCGCAAGTGACGAGATTATTGCATATAACTATTGGTGTCTTGAGAAAGGGTATGCTGCCTATGCCGGCCCTCGGCGGGATACAGATGAATGGAGGGCACGTGCACGCGGGTGGATCAATACAATGTATGTAGATGCTTTTGTTGCAATGATTATATATACAACGGTAACGGTAACATTTTATTTATTAGGATCAGCGATACTCCATGGTCGGGGCGACATTCCCCAAGGCAATGAAGTAATAGATACGCTTTCGTTAATTTATACACATTCACTCGGCGGCGGCGTTGAGAATATTTACCTGGTTGGCGCCTTCTTTGTATTGTTCTCCAGCGTGTATGCTTCCCTTGCTTTTTGGACAAGGTTATTCCCTGACATTTTTGGACAATTGGGCTGGATTGACTTTTTCAATACACGTCAAAGAAAGAAATCAATAGCCATTCTAGCATGGACGTTGCCTATGGTATGGGCCTCTGTATATCTGTTCATTGAACTGCCTGTGCTGATGGTATTGTCTGGTGGTGTAGTCGGATCTTGTTTGCTATTTTTAGTTGTATTCGGTGCCTACCATTTTAAATACACACGTCCTCAAATTATTTCGTCGACAGTAAGCTACGATATCGCGTTCTGGATAAGCGTCGTGTCAATCTTTGCCGTCGGCGTCTATGGCGTGGTGCAAGTACTTTCATAGGTCGACGTATTCACATTGAAGCAATAGGAACACAAATAATTCCTACCTTAGGCCACAAGTTTAAACCTATTAGCTATGCTGGGGGACCTTACAAAAGAGGAGATTGAAGATATTTTGTCGTCGAATGTAATTGGCCGGATCGGCTGCCATACACAACACAAGATGTACATTGTTCCCATATCTTATGCTTATGATGGAGAATCGGTCCTCGGACATACAGTGCCTGGATTGAAGATTGACCTGCTAAGATTAAATCCCGAATGTTGTTTCGAAGTCGATGTGGTGAAAGATCTTGCGAATTGGAAAAGCGTACTTGCATGGGGAACATTTGAAGAATTGGCGGGACAACAAGCTGATGAGGCGAGGCAAAAAATAATTGAACGGATAGCTCCTTTGATGCCAGACGACAATACCCAACCGCCGCGGATGGGCCCTACGTCTCCCACGCGTCTGGCTACCTTTGAAAATAATCCGATCGTCTATCGTATAAAACTGAAGGAGAAATTTGGCCGCTTCGAAAAACACTAGATCTTTTTCAGCCCATGAAAATTCTTGTACTTCAATTAAAATAAGTTCATCTTAGTACATAGTTATTATCTGTCGCCAACAGGCGAAATTGTCCTGCGGATCTTGTGACAACCAAGTCAATTTTCGTCGTTTTCTTCTTAGCGAGTGCATTACATTGCCTTGCGCAGCCTCTTGGAAATAAAAACTCTATCAACCTCAGCATAGGGGAAATCGGGAATCTATATACCAAGCATTATCCACCAAAAGTTTATCGCGGTGCATTTCAAAACTGGGGTGGTTTGCAGAACAAAGAAGGCCTGATGTTCTTCTGCAATACAGATGGTGTGCTCATCTATGATGGCAAGACTTGGGCGTTAATACAAACTCCCGCGCAAAGTGTTATTCGTTCGCTTGGCATGGACAACGACGGGAAAATATTTGTAGGAGCACTGGACGATTTAGGGTATCTGGACAAACAAAAAAGTGGGCAATACACGTTCGTTTCTTTACTGGATAAATTAAAGGCGGAGCATTACGGAATGGGAAATATCTGGCAAACCTTTGCTTATGATGGACGCGTCTATTTCGAATCGGAGACCGGTCTTTTTGGATGGAATGGTGAACGCTTCAACTTCTGGCCCTGGCCGAACCCGGAATCTTATCATTTGTCTTTTTACTGGAATGGGAGAATTTATCTTCAGGAAGAAGGACTTGGGCTAATGACCCTAAAAGACGATAAGTTTTCAATGGCACCTGATGGGGATTTTTTCAAGACGATTAGGATCTATAACATTCTGCCAATCAAGAATAATATTGTTCAGCTCGCCACACAATATGATGGACTGTTTCATTACGACGGAAAGAACGTGAAGCGATTCCCAACCCAGGCGGATAAGTTTTTCAAAACGAATCAAATTTATTGTGGCTTGATGCTAGCTGATAGTTCGTTTGTGTATGGCACAAGACTTGGCGGTGCAATGATCATTGACGAGAATGGCCTTATACGCTATATGATTGACCACAGGAATGGGCTTCCCACGAATATCGCATTGGGTCTGACACTTGACCGTGAAGGAAATCTTTGGTTTTCATTGGATAACGGGATAAGCAAATTTGAGATGAACAATGGAATCAGTTCTTATGATAACCGGAACGGCCTTGAAGGCTCCATCAATGGCCTCTGCAGATACAATGGCAAATTATACGTGACTACGAATTCCGGACTGTATGTTTTGAGGCCGAGCTCATTTCCAACCCAAGGTGCCCATTTCGAGAAGGTTGCGCAAATTAATAGGTCGTCCTGGAGTTTGTTGAAAGTAAACAAAGGGATGCTCGTAAGTTCGACCGACGGACTTTTCGAAATGCGGGGTGACGATCTGCATCAGCTAAGCCCTGACCCGTCTTATGCCATCCACCGGTGTAAATCCGACAGTAACCGTATCGTTGTGGCTATGAACAATCAACTCAAATCTTTCAAGCTGATTAGCGGGCGGTGGCAGGAGGCTGGACAAATCGATGATATCAACATCGACAACGTTAGCTTTAGTGAAAATCACAATGGGAAAATCTGGTTGACCACCTACTCCCAGGGAGCTGCGTTGCTTTCATTTTCAGAGCAGGATGGTTTAATAAACTATGATGATGCATCCATAAAATTTCTGGGTGAGGACAATGGACTTCCACTAGGGTCAGTTACCGCCAATTTTATCGCAGGTGAGGAAATTTTTCAGGTGGGAAGCAAGCCACAATTTTTTCGCTTTAATCATTCGAGCGCGCAGTTTGAGGAGGACTCAGCATTTATACGAAGATTTGGACTTCCCGATAAAAACATATTCCCGTTGACAAATGATGATTCATCCGGGAGTTTTTTCCTTAGAACGATGCCCGAGGACAACGTGGCGCAGCAGCTTATCCTGTTGAAACGACGAGATCGAAACTCATTTGAGGCCCAACGGTTCGATATTTCAAGAATTACTGAACATGTGCACATTAATTTTTATCCGGAGAAGGGCGTTTTATGGTTTGGCGGTGCTGACGGCGTTGTACGATATGAAACTCCGGACTTGCCGCTGAACAACGAACCATTTAAAACATATATCAATAAGATTATCTTGTTAGGTGATTCAGTTTTTTATCAGGGCATCGGAAATGCCAATCAAAATCTCACCTTTCCATATTCGTCGAATTCATTTCGCTTTGAGTTTACCGCAACAAATTTTGTCGCCGAGGAGCGAAATCAATTTCAGTACAAACTCGAAGGCTACGACGATACGTGGTCTGATTGGACCACTGAGAATATAAAGGAATACCCTCGCTTATGGGAGGGTTCGTATACTTTCTCGGTCCGATCCCGAAATTATGCGGAGCATCCAGGGACAACCGATCAATTTGCCTTTGTTGTTTCACCTCCATGGTTTAGGAGTTTTTATGCCTATGCATTCTATTTTATTGCAGCAGCAGTTTTCGTTTGGATTTTGATTCGTGTGAGGCTTCGGAATGTATTAAGGGAAAAACAAGCTCTGCAGGCGGAAATTGCTCTTCAGACCCAGGAGATCAGACAGCAAAATATTCAGCTGGCTGAACAGTCGGAGGAGTTAAAGGTGAATGCGGAACAGCTTAAGGAACTCGATCAGATGAAATCGAATTTTTTTGTGAACATTTCTCATGAGTTCCGGACCCCGTTATCATTAATTTTAAGTCCCCTCGAAAAATTCATGCAGGAGAAGGGGGCCGTACAGGTTCGTCTCACGGAAATGGAGCGAATGCATCGGAATGCCAAAAGATTGCAGGAACTCATCAACCAATTGCTCGACCTGGCTAAATTGGAATCCGGCGGGATGAAACTGAATGTTAAACAATCCGATTTCCTCTATTTTATTCGGGTACTGTGTTCGTCATTCGAGTCCCTGGCTGAGAGCCGTAATATCCGGTTCGATACAAACATTCCGACCGGTTCTTATGAAACACTGCTTGACTGCGACAAACTGGAAACTATATTGTATAACCTGCTCTCCAATGCCTTTAAGTTTACGCCCGATGGCGGAGGGATCACATTAAATGTAGGTCTTCCTAATGATGATACCCGTCAATTAGTTGCGATTTCCATTGCAGACACAGGACCTGGGATTCCTGAAGGGGAGAAGGACAAGATTTTTGATCGCTTTTATCAGGTAGATAGCTCAAGTTCGCGGGAATTCGAGGGCAGTGGCATAGGCCTGTCATTGGTCAAGGAACTGATCGAACTGATGAACGGTACTATCGAAGTGCAAAGCTCGCCTGTCGCGGGAGCAACCTTCACGATCAAGCTACCCCTCAAGCAAATTTCAGGATCTACACTTCCGATCGCAGATACGTCGGAATCCGTATTTAGCCTTTCCGCTGAGGGCTATTCAGCGCCGACGGTCTTGCCCGAGAATTCCGCATTGCCAACAGAATCCTTAATACTATTGGTGGAGGACAACGCGGATCTACGCTCCTATTTATATGAGAGTCTAGAAGGGGATTATCAAATTGCCGTCGCGGAAAACGGACTACAGGGTTTTGAAAAAGCACTTGAACTTATTCCCGACCTCATACTCAGCGATATGATGATGCCAGTTATGGATGGTTTCAGCCTATGTGCGAAAATCCGGTCCGACGAAAGAACCAGCCATATCCCGTTTGTTTTACTTACCGCAAGAAGCACAATAGAAAGCAAGCTGGCGGGCCTCGAATTGGGAGCGGATGAATATATAACCAAGCCTTTCAACATCAAGGAACTGCAGGTCAGGGTCCGCAACTTGCTGGAGCAACGCAAGAACTTGCGTAAAAGCTTCAGCCGCGAGGTGACTGTACAGCCGAAGAATATCTCCATTACGTCCGTCGACGAGCGCTTCTTAAATCATGCTCTGGAAATCATGGAGACGCACTTGTCAGACGAACAATTTTCCGTAGAACGGTTTGCCGAAGAAATGGGAATGAGCCGGAAGAACCTGCTTCGCAAAATTAAAGCCTTAACCGACCAGTCGGTGAATGAGTTTATTCGCAATTTCCGGCTTCAGCGAGCGGCCCAACTGATCATGGCCAACGCGGCGACCATAAGTGAAATAGCATACAAGGTGGGTTTCAACAATCTGTCTTACTTTTCTAAATGTTTCAAAGAACTTTTTGGCGTTGCGCCGAACGAGTATAGAATTTAAGGTTTCAGTTTAAAGGGGTATTTTTCGAAATTTTTTTCACCCAATTAGGTCGATTCCTAGATATTTCTGCATTTAGTTTTCTTCGATTTTACGCTGTTTAGGCGGTTTGTCCCATCTGTGTTAATCCTTGTCCCAATTGTATCAAAGCGTTTTGCATCCTGTCGGAGGGATTTGCGTGCTAAGACACAAACAAATTTTAACCTCAAAACAACAAATCAAAATGAAAACGCAAATCGAGTCCTCTTTTAGAAAAATGAGATTCACTGAAATGATCAAGTATGTGATGTTCGTGGGTGCGATATGTGCACTCAGCAGCTGCTCTGATGATGATGAAGCGAAGCCTGACACCAGGGCCCAATTTATCGGTACTTACGCAGTCGAAGATGTAAGCAGCGGTAGTGGATATGTTTATGAATATGACGTGACTATTTCAAATGGCGACGATGGACAGTTAAACATTTCAAATTTCGCCGATATTTTCAATACGCCAGTAAAAGCCACGGTAGATGGCAACAAAATCACCATCAAATCCCAATCATTCACAAATCCTAGCAGTGGCAATACAATCAAGGTCTGGGGAAATGGAACATTGGCTGGCGACATTCTGACTTTCACATATACAACAGAAGGCTACCTGGATTACACGGGTAACTGCACAGCCAGCAAAATGCAATAGTTGAGAGAGGTGAGTTGTTATCCGTTGATCACGTAGGGTAAGCTTGTGAGTTGGATTGGCGGATAACATTTCCCTTTATCAGATTGAATAACCCATAAATAACATTAAACATGAAAACATTAATCATAACAATAGAATCCTTATACACCTCAACCTCTGCCCAAATCCTTTTCAGAACCTACATTACTCCGATTCTCTTTGCTCTTCTTACATTAAGTAGCTGTAGCAAGGACGATGAAGACTTCGGTGCCGACGTCGCTAAAATAGTAGGTACTTATAGCGTAACCGACACATTTGAAAATGGCGATGTAGAGACTTATTCAATTACCATTAGCGATTCTAAAGACGGCGGAGTGGAGATCAGTAACTTTGGGGACATTATGTACGTGCCTGTAAAAGCGACTATTAAAGGAAATAACTTCCATGTTCCCGCTCAAACCTTCAAAGGGAAATCAATGACGATAATAATTACCGGTCAGGGAACTTTAAATGGTAGCCAACTGACCTTCGATTACAGTATAGAAACTTCCAATAGCCTGCTCGAGCACTCCTGTGTGGCAAGCAAAAGCGTTTAAATAATTTGAAGTGAGCACGCTCTACGAACCTCTCCGTTCCTATTTATTGCCGTGTGTTCTAAAGAAAGATTTTAGTGCTTCTGTGATTTCATACTTGTCCGTTGAATACAATACATCCTGGCTTTGGTAATTGAATGCCGCCAGGATGTTGTAGTATTCGTTCTCTGTCAATTCAAGCTCATCCATAATATCTTCACGCAAGAGCTGATCATGTATAACCTCCACGTAGGTTTTAATGCGGTTATTCTCATTGATCAGTTTGACAGCCTTTCGTTTCTCCCGTTCACCGCGGGCGAAGTATTCCCATGGGGACGAAAAGGCATCCGCAGTCGACATTTTTTTTGGCATGGTCCGGACACTACGTGTAATTTCACTGGGATTGAGTCTTGTACCGGTTATGGTTATTTCCTTGAGGATCCGAACTCTCTCTTTGAGTCGGACTAAAATATCCTCTTCCTCGAAGAATAAGGGTATCGCCAGATCGACATAGCCAATACGGGATAGCATCAAAGTATCCGTGCGCTGGGCCGAAATATAGAACTCACCTCGCGCACTGGTAACGGTACCCTTATCTGAATTTTTTACTTTAACGTGAACACCCTGCAACGCTGAAAGTGTCAATGAATCAACAACAATTCCGTGGGTAATACGCTGCGAAAAACCAGATAGTGACAGCGTTACGCCTAATACAATCAGATGGAATTTTTTCAGGAAATGGCGTAACTCCATTATTGAATGAGGTTTGAAGTAGGATGCGCAAGTCAGCAATTAAGTTTTATTGGCAAGTTGACCGCAGGCGGCATCAATATCCTTTCCGCGACTTTTTCGGATACGTGTAGTAATGCCATGACGCTCTAACAAATCCATGTACATGGCTAACGATTCATCTGAGGCTTGCTGGAAATCACCATCATCTATGGGATTATATTCAATCAAATTCACTTTCGACGGAACGATTTTGCAAAATTTGAGCAAGGCCCTGGCATGCGCTTCAGTATCGTTGATCCCTTTCCACACCACATACTCGTAGGTTACCCTTCGTTTGGTTTTACTGTGCCAATATTTGAGTGCTTCGGCCAGTTCATCCAGCGGATTCGTATCATTGATAGGCATAATCGAACTTCGCGTCGCATCGATTGCCGAGTGCAAGGAAACCGCCAAGTTGAATTTGACACCATCATCCGCCATTTTCATAATCATCTTTGCTATCCCGACAGTTGAAACCGTAATCCTTTTCGACGCCATGTTCAATCCCTTTTGCGAAGTAATCTTTTCAATTGCTGACACGACGTTGCTGTAGTTGAGCAATGGCTCGCCCATACCCATGAATACAATATTGGTAAGAGGCCTTCCAAAGAACAGCTCCGCCTGCTCCTTAATGGCTACCACCTGGTCGTAAATCTCATCAGCACTTAAATTTCGCTGGCGCTTTAGCCGTGCGGTTGCACAAAATTTGCAGGCCAGACTGCAGCCAACCTGAGATGAAACGCAGGCAGTTATTCTTTTTTCGGTTGGAATCAGGACGGACTCAACCACCATTCCGTCAAATAAGGTAACCGCGTTTTTGATTGTGCCATCGGCGCTGCGCTGCATGTGATCAACGTGGATATGGTTGATGGCGAAATGTTCCTTTAGCAGGTCGCGAAGACCTACCGAAAGATTAGTCATTTGCTCAAAACTTTTTGCAGACTTGTTCCAAAGCCACTCATACACTTGTTTAGCTCGAAACGGTCTTTCCCCATGTTGTAAAAAGAACTCCGTCAGTTCGTCGAGCTTGAGTTTTCGAATATCGCGTTTAGAACTCGTCCCTACCATCGTACAAAGGTAGGGAAAACATTAATCGGTAAATACAGGTTCCCGCTTGCGAAATATCGCGTTCGAGTAAACTTTTGTCCACTACTTTAGTCGGACGAAAACCTTGGTTTCGCACACCCTTGACACATTTGAGATGATTAGGGAATCGTTGTCAAGTTTTTCAACTGTGAAACCGTCGATAATGGTCCTGGATTTTTTATCGAGGATATAAAGTGAACCCTCATTATATCTGTATAGAAAGGCCTTAGAGTTATATGACTTTTTTTTGTTAATGATCTTGGTAGTCTCGGAACCCGTATTATTATCTTTAAACTCAATGATTTGGGGTTCAGCGCCTGACAGTCCTTCCATGTCGTCTACCATTTCCTTAACACCGGCATCCTCTTCCTCGTCAAGCTCGTCTTCAACACAATTGCTCTGTTTTGACAATTGCCAACGTCCCACGATTGATTGTGCCTGGCAGACCATTATGCCGGAACTCAGGACTATCATGAATATAAATGTTTTCATGTTATTATGAATTGATTTCTAGAACGCCTGAAGTTGTACAGCTATGTGAACCGGTCTTGGGTCAAGGATAGCAGACGACTTTATAGGTCAACGGATTATATCAAATTTACCAAAATTCAGGCCATCAAACGTTATCAGTATTTATTTTACTTTAAATCTGCTCCTACTCCATTTCATCATCCCTACCTTTTTGAAAACTCATTTTATTACCCGTAATTTTCAACATTCAAAAGACTGCATGGACAAAAGCACTGCCATTATTATCACAGGTGGATTCCTGGATACATATCAAGCCAAGACTGCACATGGACTGATCAGGGGCACCGATCGTTTCACGATCCTTTCAGTGATAGATGAAAAAAGCGCAGGAAGGGACGCGGGTGAAGTTTTGGATGAGAAAAGGCGCGGAATTCCGGTCTATGCAAGCATCACAGACTTTGTCGAAAGTGACGGACAGCAAGCGCGTTATTGCATCGTCGGTGTAGCGACAAAGGGCGGTATAATCCCCCCCTCCCTGCGGGCACAACTAAAGGAGGCGTTAGAAAATGGCATGGGCGTAGTAAATGGTTTGCATGAGTACGTATCGGACATACCGGAATTAGCTTCGCTCGCCAACCAAAAGGGATTGGAAATCATCGATGTGCGAAAACCCAAAAAAGCAAAAGACCTTCATTTTTGGTCTGGCAAGATCAAGGAGGTGAAGTGCCCCAAAGTAGCGGTATTGGGTACGGATTGCGCCTTGGGTAAAAGGACCACGACCCGGTTTTTGGTGGAGGCGATGCGTCAGTCTGGCTACAAAGCAGAGATGATCTATACGGGGCAAACCGGCTGGATGCAGGGCGCAAAGTATGGCTTTGTATTTGATTCGACGTTGAATGATTTTATTTCGGGCGAGATGGAGCATGCCGTCGTTACGTGTTATCACGAGGCGAAACCTGACATAATCTTCATAGAAGGACAATCTTCACTGCGAAATCCAAGCGGCCCGGCCGGCTCGGAATGGATTGTTTCTGCAGATGCCGATGCCGTTGTTCTTCAGCACAATCCCGCCCGCAAGCAATATAAAGATATGGAATTTTATCCAGCCTATCTACCCGAATTAAAAGATGAAATAGCCTTGATCAAAATTTATGGTGCGTCTACCGTAGCCGTTACAATAAATTCAGCAAAAATGACTGAGCATGAAGCGCGCGCGGCCGCTCGACGGTACACAGAAGAGTTAGGGATTCCTGCTATACTTCCGCTGGAGGATGGCGTGGAGAGTCTGGTTCCCGTCTTTGAAACTCTGATTAAGAAGAGCCTGGCGCAAGTATGAAATAGTCTTTTGTAACGATTAATATAGATGAAAATAAAAGAAATTAAAGTCTGGAGTGTGGATCTTGGCAATACGAAACCTTATACCATAGCTTTCAAAACCATAGATGAAGTAAAGAATGCGTTTGTGGAGATTACATTGGAGAACGGCCTCACCGGAATCGGTGCTGGAAATCCAAGTGAATATGTGGTAGGTGAAACCCTGGAGCAATGTCTGGATGCCCTCAAGCTTAAGAACCTTCACTTCTTAATTGGACGGGATATCCGGGAATTAAATCAATTGACCTTCGATGTATGGAAGAAATTTCCCAACAATCCTTCTGCGCGCGCAGCATTGGATATCGCGTTGCATGATGTCTTTACAAAATTTCTGGATATTCCTTTGGTAAAATTTCTGGGACAAAAAATCAAAAAGCTGCCCACTTCGAATACCATAGGCATAAAGAATGTAGAGGAAACCCTGAAGGAAGCACAGGACTATATCAAACGCGGTTTCAAGGTAATAAAAGTGAAGTTGGGGAAGGACCTCGATGAAGATGTGGAACGCGTGTTAAAACTTCGTGAAAAATTTGGCAATAGTATTGTGATCCGATGTGATGCAAATCAGGGTTATACGCCGGATCAAACGATTCAGTTTTACGGTCGTACCTACGACGTCGATGTGGAACTAATAGAACAACCCCTTCCGGCAAAGGAAATTTCAGAGATGAAGAGTTTGCCGAAGGAGGTTCGACAAGTAATTGCGGCCGACGAATCCTTGATCACGCCCGCTGATGCTATAGAGTTAATCAAACCTCCGAAGGCTGCCGCGATCTTTAATATCAAGCTTATGAAATGCGGAGGTGTAAGTCAAGCGCTAAAAATTGCTGATATCGCGTTGCATGAGGGGATAGATTTATTTTGGGGATGCAATGACGAAAGTATTGTAAGTATCACGGCTGCCCTGCACGCAGCTTTTGCCTGCTCGAATACAAAATACATCGACCTTGATGGAAGTTTTGATTTAGGTAGAGATGTTGTGAAGGGAGGCTTTATTTTAAGGGATGGATTCATGATGTGCTCTGACAAGCCAGGTCTGGGTGTAGAGCGGATATCATAAAGCAATTTTCTAACCCTGCCAAGGCTTGCTACCATAACCTTCTAAGATACTGACATCGCTGTTTACTGTTTACCCAGCCTCATTTAGTGGGAGTTAATTCGTACGTGAATCGGCTTCGCCGTGAGGTGAGCTATAGCAGCGCCAATGCCCTGACTTCCACCGGTAATCATTACAGCTCCATTTGCTGAATTGAAAATTTCAACGCTCTTCAAATGAGCACGTGTTCGAAAACATACTCCAAGTGCTTACAGTATTGAATGTTTATTGAAGTTCCCGGATTCTTATGTTGCGATAATACACTTCCGCATATTCGGACTGCAAGAGAATTTTTCCTCCGATTAGACTCGCATTTTCGCCGTAGTGCACGACAACACCATTGACGATGTGTACACACTTTCCATTGAACGATATCACCTCAACCGTGTTCCATTCGCCTGTTGGTTTTTCGGCATCTTTCTTTTTAACAATTCTGGAATATGGCAATGGGGGATTTTGTTTTTTGTCAACCTGAATGGTACTATAGCCAAGCAACCAGAAATCACCTACATCTCCTTCCTGGATTTGGCATTCTATTGACCGTGGCCAGATCTTATCCGGCTCATCTTCCGGAATGTTGTAGCAGATTCCACTGTCGCGCTTTGCGTTTTCTCGCGGTGGCCATTTTTTGACTCCCCATTTGAATTCTAAAGTGAAATGAAAATTACCGTATCTATCATTAGTCATGATGTATCCCACATCTTTTCCCAAATCAAAAATTTCCCCATCAGATACAGTAAAAATCTTGTCAGGATCGTCGTTCTTTCCTTTGTCGCGCAGCCAGACATACCACCCATCCAGATTCTTGCCATTGAACAATGACTTAGATTTATCAGACAGGGGGACCGGAATTATGTTCGTTACCAAGAATACATAATCATTGTAGTCTCCGTTTGCGGCTTCTTCCATACATAACAAGTAAGTGTTTAAGACCTGGTTGCCAGAATTATCCTTTACGGGAAAAATTCGCGCAGCGTGTGCAGCCTGTTCAGGGTAAAATAACATATTCCAGGTATCTTCAGAGTATAGCGTATGCCCAGGACTAATTGCATAAAAACCAAATATATTTTCCCCTGGATCGAATGATGTATTTCCTTGTGCCAGTGCGGGAAAAAGTGTTTGATGTTCTGGAATTCTATTCGCTGTATCCAAAATCCCTGTGTGGTGCTGGACGGGACCTTGCGTTGACTGAGTATAGTATCCGAAATTGAGTAAAAAATCAGGCGAGTATCTTGCCACGGGCGCCATTTCAACCTTACCGGTACCTGCTTTCTTAAATAATGAGGGTGGAAGCTCTTCACCCTGTAATTCGGGGCGCAGATGATTTGCCAGGGTATTCCAACCAACGCTGACATTGAATCCCAAAGCTTCAACAATTTGTGTAAGTGGAGGCTCATTGTCGCCTTCCAGTCCTTTCGTACTCAGACCGTATATCTCGAGCGACAAGTCAATACCACGGAACAATACCTTTGCGCGGGCGACTCCGACAAAAGTTGACGGTGGTGCATACTGGAAGGCCACCCTTGCCCCGGCATCGGGCGATATTTTGATGGTTTTTGGAGATAGCATTCGGAAATATGTTGCTTCGTCGCCTTCTATTCTAATGTCGGTGATTCTCAAGTTTTTGCTTGACGTTATCACAAGGGTGTCGATGCGACTTGTGGTTCCCCTTATGGCTGACAGACTGATGACCGGTTTGTTGGTTTTGAGGATTGATTCCTGGCCAAACAAGCCGAGGGATTCGAGTGTAACCATCAAAACCATGAAGAACTTAATTTGTGTCATATCGTGTTGTTTGGTCGATTTAGTGGTACTAAAATGAACAATAAATCCATAGCTGGTACCACTTTGAAGTCGCTTTTGATTGATCTCAAATCTATCTTTTTAAGAAACTATGCAATGAAACAGACGGATTCATGAAAATAATTATATTGAAAAAATCATTCAATACTTATGCACCCAATAGAACTGAAAATGAATATTGCGACACAAGGCAGAATTTACAGCCTTCTGTTTGCAGCCATCACACTTTTATTTACCGGTTGTCAAGGTAAAAAAACGGATGATGATTCGAATGTCGGAAAGGATTCTCTGGCAGCCGATTCTGCAGTCAAGAAACTTCCAAGACCGGTATCTGAACCGTTGGTAACACATATTTATACCGCAGATCCTTCCGCGCACGTATTCAATGGGAGGATTTATATCTATCCCTCGCATGACATCGAGTCAAACACGCCACAGGATGATGAAGGCGGCCATTTTGATATGAAAGACTACCACGTGTTGTCAATGGATAGCGTCGGTGGGAAGGTTACGGATCATGGGGTTGCCTTAGATATCAAGGATGTGCCTTGGGCTGGGAGGCAGATGTGGGCACCTGATGCGGCGTACAAAAACGGTAAGTATTATTTGTATTTCCCTGCCAAGGATAAAAAAGATGTATTTCACATTGGTGTTGCAACCAGTAGTTCGCCCACTGGACCTTTCAAAGCGGAACCCAACTACATTAAGGGAAGTTACAGTATTGACCCGGCGGTTTTTACCGATACGGACGGCAAATCTTATATGTACTTCGGTGGGATTTGGGGCGGACAACTCCAGCGCTGGACTAACGGAAATTACGATTCTGCGGGATCTAAGACTGATTTGCAGAAAGATAGCCTTCCTGCCATAGGACCAAGAGTTGCTTTGATGAGCAGCGATATGCTGAGCTTCGCCTCGCCGGTAAGGGAAATTAAAATTCTGGATCCCGAGGGGAAACCATTATTAGGAGGCGATCATGATCGCAGGTTTTTTGAAGCCGCATGGATGCACAAATACAATGGTAAATACTACTTTTCATACTCGACAGGTGATACGCACTACATTGCATATGCAACGGGCAGCAGTCCCTATGGGCCCTTTACTTATCAGGGGGTAATTTTGAATCCTGTCGTAGGATGGACGAACCACCACTCTATTGTAGAGATCAATGGTAGATGGTACCTATTTTATCACGACAGCGTCTTCTCTAAAGACAAAACGCATTTGAGGACTGTTAAAGTGACTGAATTGAAATACCGCCCTGATGGCAGTATAGAAACCCTTGATGCTTATTATAAATAAGTTGCTCGTCTATCCACGCCAATTGTATGTTTTCAGCAATGTTTCGCAAGGGGACGCATAGGCATACGGTTATTTTTTGAGGTGGTCAAGCTTGGAATTGCTAACAAAGGCAATCTTCTTGCTGTCGGGCGACCAGCTGGGCACATTGATAGTGCCTTGTCCACCATATACATAACCAATGGTCTTGGGAATACCTCCAGACGCAGGCATCAGTCTCAGATAGATCTTCTTGTAGAAGGGATGACTCGTAGGGTCGATATCCTTTGGAAAAGCTACATACAAGATCCATTTACCATCGGGCGAAAAGTGCGGAAACCAATTATTGTATTCATCAAATGTAACCTGCTCTTCGTTGCTGCCATCAGGCCTCATTCTCCACAACTGCATTGTACCGGTGCGAACTGAATTAAAATAGATATATTTTCCATCTGGACTGTATTCGGGTCCGTCATCCAATGTCGCGTCCTCAGTCAATATGGTTTCCTGCTTGGTGGCAATGTCCACAGCCACAATGTTCCACTCATTGTTCCGCTGTCCTGTAAATACCAATTTTTTGTTGTCGGGAGACCAACTGTGCAAGTAGGAATGGCCATTCAGTTCTGATGTTATCTTGGTTGGATTGTCGGATCCTGTTGCTGGCAAGATGAAGATCGTAGAGGTCCTCTTGTCACCTACGTGATTGCTGATAGCAAGCATTTTTCCATCGTATGATAGTACATGATCGTTGTTGTTTTGCGTGGCAAAACCTGTGTTGAGTTTAGTAATGGCACCGCTCTTCAAATCGTATTTATACAGCAGATTTTCATTCTGACCAACTGAATTAAAAATCAGAAATTTATTGTCAGGTGTCCAATTGGGTGCCTGCAGGGAATTTGGCGCGCTGTGCAAAATTTTTCGGTGACCCGTGGTGATATCCATTATTTCCAAATGGCTTCCGATGTAGTCACGGTATGGAACGTAGTTTTTATTGGGAGGGATGATAATTTGCACATTGCTGAATATTGCTTTTTCCATCACATCCTCCAAGTGGGAACATATGAACAAGCCGGCGTAGACTTCTTCGTTAAGGGTTAGTTCCTTTGAAACTGACTTATAAGGCTCGCCAAAGACAGCTGCTGAAAAAGTGAACGTATTCCCTATGCGTTCAAGTTCAATTTCGGTGGGATGATAAGTAGACAGGACTTCCTGATACGTTGAATCACCATCCGTCTGACGGTATTGCAACGAACTTAGAATATCTCCATGTACGCAGGCGTCGGCATAACGGGAGTCTTTTGTCAACGCATCGCGGGCAATGATCCCTATCTTGCGGTGATCCGCAGTTCCTTTTCCTATAAATTGTATTGTCGCCCTGATAATAAAATCACCTTTGATTTTCTTCCATAAGAAATGGAACTGATCCTCAGTTGCCCACATGTTCTTGCCGGCGCCGGACATAGTGTATGTCTGATTTTCCTTATCGTAGACGACTGCCCCTTTTAGCTTAGGATCACCTACATCCTGGTGATGATCAAATATCCCAATGGGTTCCAGTGGTTGGCCAAAAAGAACCGTGATTTGAGATAATACTATCAGCAAAACCAGAATTCTACGATTCAGCGTAGCATTCAACAGCAACTTTGGGCTCATAAGTTTATAGGTTTGAGGTTTTTGAAGAAATAATATTAGATTCAAATTGTGTGGCGTGCAATTTTGGAATTACAAAATTACAGGTCCTTTAGAAGAAGTACAGCAATGGGCCTAAATTAGTGTCAGCGGTGGGGCCTCACTCATGTTGTCGTCGGGAAGGCGGCTTCACCTGTTTTGAGGATCATGATCGTATAGATGCAAGCCGTAGTGGTAGTTATTCCTTATCAGCTGGCATTCTTAATTGCAAGACGATGAGAATGCCGGATCGAATCAATATTTGATACAGATAAAAAAACATTAAACCTAAAGTGATATGAAATACCAGCATTTCCTTGCACTTATTTTATTAAGTGCAGTAATTCCCAATTGCACTATGGCGCAAACCAAAGAAAAAGGTCCATGGTGGCCGCACCCGATCTGGGGAGCCGGTGATCAGGCAGGTGGATCAAACTGGATCACACCTGAGAAAATTGTCAAAGCGCTGTCGTTAGTAAAAACAGGTAAGGTATTTGAATTGGGGCATATATACGAACGAGGTATGCCACAAGTTGGAAACCGTAGCTACAACATATTTATACCTTCGTTCCCTACATATGGACCGTCAGGTAAAGACCAGATCGTGTACAACGACGAATTTGTTGCGGCCGAGATCGGACAGGTAGGAACACAGTTCGATGGGCCGGGGCATGTAGGTAAACAGTTGAAAATGGCCGATGGGGTAACCACAGAAGTTTTCTATAACGGCTACACGACTGAAGACATACGCAATCCCTATGGATTGCAGAAACTGGGTGTGGAAAATATAAAACCAATTCTAACCAAAGGAATTCTTATTGATATCGCGGGGTACAAGAATGTAGAGACCCTGCCAGAACAGTATCAGATCACGCTTGACGACGTAAGGAAGGCATTGACTAAGGAGGGTTTAAAGGAGACCGATATTGAGCCCGGCGACGCGTTGCTATTCAACCTGGGCTGGTGGAGAATTTGGCCTGACGCAAAAACCACTTCAGGAAGCCCGGCCTACATCAGTGAGGAAGTTATTCTATGGATCATCGAAAAAAAACCGTCAATGGTTGGATCAGACGCCAATCTGGACGGGCCTGAGGCAAGAGTACACGGCGAGCTTGTCCTAAAGAACGGCATCTTCAACCTTGAACTCATGGACTTCTCAACTTTTCATACTGAAAAGGTATATAAATTTTTATTTGTTTTTACACCCCTTCGTCTCAAGGGGGCGACCGGATCGCCGGGGCGACCGATTGCTATTTATTAAATGCACTAATCTCTTTCATGCGGAGCGAATCAACACATTTTGTGAGGATCTATGCCTCGCAACGTATGGAGTATGCGCAAAATGAATTGCGCTGTTAAGGGCGATGAAGGTAAAGCAATTCAGGCTTGAGGATATTCCTTGCTTGAATCCGGCTTCGAAATTTAGGTGAGAATTGCGAGGCCAACCCCAATTAATGACAGAGAAATTATAAGCAATACGCTAACAGTCTTACCAAACCCCTTTCTTCTGAGGTGAATTCCAAGTATCATCATAACATAATATTTGCATTAATATACGAAGGCGACGGCGAGACTGCAATCACATAAGTAAAAGGTTGAGTATCCGCATTTATCATTCATCCTTGAGCCTCGGAATTTTTTTATCCCCTCGCTCAATGGCCTTAGTAATTGCGCTCACTATCCCGTCCAGTTCTTCGGCGGTGTCTTGTAACCGCCGGTTAATTTCAACTCCTTCGTGATCTAATCTGGTTTTAGAAAAAAGATTAATGAGCCCGAGGATTGTCGCTACCGGACTGCGGAGCTTGTGGGCATTGATGAACGCGTATTCTTCCAACGCCTTATTTTTCCGTTCCAGTTCCCGGGTCCTTTCTTGTACGATGTCTTCAAGGTTTTCATTTATCCTGAGTATTTCCTCCGACTGCGCTGAGATCTCTTCATTCTGTACCTGGATTTCTTCATTTTGCAATTGAATTTCACGGGTTCGCATTTGGACCTTCGTTTCCAGCAGCTCGTTATACCTTTTTAATTTTCGTTCACGTCCCCTGATGAGAAAAAATACCGACACTACGAGGACAATGATTGAAAAAACATAAAATGGTATCGTCTGCCAGATCGGTGGGCTGATAGAAAATGATAAAGTCGTTTCACGAGCCTGTCGGAAGTCCTGTGATTCAGATACTTTTAGCCTAAACGTGTAGTTTCCTGGTGGCAGTCTGGAATAGGTTACCGCTTGATTTTTTGTCACAATCCAGTCGCGATCGTAATTTTCCAGTTTGTAAGAATAGTATAATCCGTCAGGATTCTGGTACCACAAGCCTACGTAATTCAGGGTGATGTTGTTCTCATCATAACTTAATTTTGACCTGCTTGAAAGGTCAATTGGCGTGTCGAAAACCGAAATATTTTTCAGGAGTGGGCGGGGCCCGTTGATCAGATAGCCTTGTTCGGATGTGTACTTTATTATCCCGCCGGTTGAACCGAAATAAATATCCCCTTGTGCATCCTTGCCTGCGGCGTTAAGGTTTCCGATTTTATCGCGCATACCCATTTCCTCTCCCAGGTAAACAACTTTGTTTTTGTGTATGTCAACAATGTCCATACCGGCGTCGTGCATCACCACAATATTTCCTGCCCGGTCTGAGACAAGAGAGTGGATATTGTTATCTCGCAAAACAAGCGTGGAATCACAGGCGCGGAATTTTAGTCCATCAAAAATATAGAGCCCGTTTCCTTGGACATTGACCCAGAGTTTACCAAAACCATCCTGAGCCAAACCGTAGACGACGGAACTCGGCAAGCCATCGCTGTAGCTGTGGAATCCATCTCTGTTCATCATCCCGAGACCCTTACCATCGGTCGCAAACCACACTCTGTTGTTCTCCAGAAAAACCTGATAGATAAAATCCGATATGAGGCCGTCCTTCGTGGAGTAATTGATAACATCCAGCTTGTCAGAATCTGATAGTGTTATCCTTGAAGCGCCGCCAAGTGTGCCTAGCCATACCGTATTGGCACGACCCGCAATGCTCAGGATGTTGCCGTTTCTAATTTCGTGATAAAGGTGTCTGATTTTTCCGGTTTGTTCGTTAATTCGCAACACACCTTCTCCATAGAGACCTGCCCAAATGTATCCTTTCGAATCCGTGTATAAACTAATGACCGTATAGTTTGCGTATGGCGTATTGGACAATGGCTTGATAATTTCGCTTGTGTCCAATTTTTTGATATATAGCCCGTTTGGGTTAGAGTACCATATATTGTTTCTTCTGTCGACGGTTACTGCGAGAATATTTGAACTCCTGCCAGGTTCAGTCGGCTCTAAGAATTGAAGGCCATCTCCTGCGGTTCGAGACAACCCTGACTTCGTGCCGATCCATATATTACCTTGCTGGTCAAGCGCTAAAGTCCGAATAGAACCGAGATGTTCAACCTCGTTGGATTTGTGCATGTGCTCTCGGCCTGTTTGTATGTCGTACACCAACACACCGTTCTGAGGACAACCAATCCATATCTTTTTATCCTTAAGGAGAAAGTCATTTACAGGTCCGAATGTCCATGGATGCTCGACCAACGGAGTATGCAGGCGCAGTTTTGAATCGTAGCGAATGATTCCTGCATCCTCAGTGGCCATCAGGACAGTATGTTTGTCTAGGGGAATTATCTTTTTTATGATATTGTCGGGCAAACCATCGTCATAGTCAATTACGTCGATAGAGACTTTGGTACCATTCAACGAACAGATTGCCGCACCCCCGTCGGTCCCCACCCAGATATTTCCAAGCGAATCCTCAGCCAAATCATAGATGTAAAGGTCAGGCATGCCTTCCTCCTCATCCACGCGATAAAGACGATTTGAAGCAAAATAGTAAAGGCCATCATTAAACGTCGAAAACCATAGATTGCCTCTTTTGTCAAAAAGAATATCCGAAACAGGTTTGCTTGCATGCCCTTCGTCGGGGGAGAATAGTTCAACCCTGCTATTTTGAATGAATCCCAGTTTCCCGTTCTCGTATCCGATCCAGATTCGCCCAAGAGAGTCCTCGGCAAGTGCAGTGACTACGTCATGATCCAACCCATCCTTTGCTGTATAACGTTCCTGATTGTTACCATCGAAGCTATAAAGGCCTTTCGATGTACCAAACCACATGTAGCCCTTTTCCTCCTGCAGGATTTTATTGATCTGCAATGCATCATTCTTTCGCAAAAGAAAGTACTCCTGAAAAAAAGGCACCTGACCTGCGCTCTGTATGACAGAACCGATAAGCAGCAATGCAAGACTCAGGAATCGTTTCATATCGATTGCTATTGAAGTAGCATGGATGCCTCAAATTGAACTTTGATTTGAGTTGCTATCTTTTGACTTACAACGGTTGGGATAGAAATGTTATGATCTGACAATGGAACATCAAAGTGAGCATTAATCACAAGTGTACCACCGTTGACTAGAATTTTTCCCTTGATGATCCGTGTTTGTTTTACGCCATGAATGTCGAGATCGCCCTTGGCTCGAACATCATATGAACCGTTTTTAGAAAAATCTATTTGCTCTATGATCTTGCCGCTGAATGATGCTTTTGGAAACTTTTCGCTCTCCATGTATTTCTCGTTAAAATGGTCTCGCTGTAGAGCACTGTTGAACCCCTTGAAGGTGTTTACTTCAATGGTAAAGGCAAACTGATTTGTCGCAGGATCGATGAGTCCGCGAACATTGTTTGTTGCTGCTTTGATTAATTCAAGTTGCGCTTCGGATGTAAAATCAATGGAGGCTTTTTGTGTGGTAAATTTCTTCTGGGCTTCCAGTCCGCTACTGCAAGCTGCAAGTGTGAGGGTTACTAAAATACGGAAGAAGCCCATGGTGCGTAGTCGTCTTTATGAGTTCGATGAATGGAAACCTACAGACGGAAAAATAGTTACCGTGGTTTACTTTGTGAATTTTGACATTCTTCTGTAGTAATTTCAGTGGGATTTCTCAAAGAACATACGTGCGTGAGACTAGCCTTGTATTATCGGCGGCCAGGGTAGGTAGAAGGGCATAATAATGCACAGAATTGTTCCATTCTGTCATTTGGAAGGACACTAAATAAGATAGAATACCCACGACGCGAGACCCAGAAACTTAGTCAGCAACACTCGTCGAAGAGTACGTTAACATTACCGGGCTATAATACCTTTCACCGAGGGTTCGCCGGGCAGGGTGGTAAGCCTATTCGGTCAGGCTTTTCAGGTATGCAATACTTTGGGGGACAGAAACTTTGATGTTGCTGCTTTCATCTTCAATAAAATAGTGCTTAATCCCTATTTTCTTGGCAGCTTTTAGGATCCCGGGAATATCAAGTTCACCAGTGCCAAGCGGCACATCATTTTCGGGCGAGGTAAGGCCGGTAAGATCTTTTTTTATTCCCTTTTTCATGTCTTTCAGGTGCATCAGCTTCCAGCGGTCGCCATATTTTTTGAGAAGCTTGACCGGATCCCCGCCGCCGAATTGAATCCACATCACATCCATTTCAAAGGATACATATTCAGGGTTTGTATTGGTAATAATATAATCCAACAGTGTCCCTTTTTCATGAGGCCAGAATTCGTAACCATGGGCATGATAACAAAGTGTGATCCCATTTTCTTTCAACACCTTTCCCGCGGCGTTAAAATCTTCTACTGCCTTCCTGGCATTTTCAAAATTGAAGCTACCGGTCTTGTGTGGTATCCATGCACACATCACGTATTTTGCACCGAGTATCTTGGCACGGTCTGCAATGGCCTGGGGGTCTTTGACAAGGGCCTCGTATCCGGTGCCCATCGAAGGAATACTAATGCCCCTTTCGTCGCACAACTTTCGATATTCCTCCGGACTCATATCACGTCCTCCTCCACCTTCTATTTCTGTAAACCCAAGGTTCTTTATCGTATCCAATGTTGCAGCCACACCATTGGGAAAACTTCTTCGATATGTAAATGGTGCAATGCCCAACGGCGCAGTATATAAAGGTTTATTCTTTTTTTGAGCCACTGTAGAAGATGGTGCCGCAAGGATGGTGACCAAAAGGAGTGTTAGGATTAAATGAATTTTCATGAAGGACAATAGAAGTTAGTGGTCTTTAAATATTTCGTTTCTTAAGTTCTTCCACCGCGTAATTAGCAGCGCGCGCCGTGATCGCCATAAATGTTAACGTTGGATTTTGAGTTCCTGTCGAAGTCATACAAGCGCCATCTGTTACAAAGACATTCTTACAGTGATGGAGCTGATTCCAACTGTTGAGCAACGATGTTTTCGGGTCGTGTCCCATTCGAACCCCTCCCATTTCATGAATATCGGCGCCTGGCGGTGATTTTGTGTCGACGGCTTTAATGTTTACAAATCCAGCTTTTTCAAACATCTCCTTGGATTGCTCTACGTAGTCTGCAACCATCTTGTCGTCGTTTTCACTCCAATCGCAGGAAATAATCAACTGTGGAATGCCGTATTTATCCTTCAAATCGGCGTGGAGACGGACATGATTTGTTTCGAGTGGAACTACTTCACCCATCATCCAGCTGCTGATTCCCCAATTTCCTAAAGGTGGATGCAAAATGTTTTCTCTTAGCTGGTCTCCGATCACAGAGGTATCTGTTTTGTAACCCCTGCCTCCGCCTATACCAATGGCATATCCCCTCAGAAAGTCCATTTCCTGTTTTTTTACGTTCCTGAAACGTGGCATATAACTGTGCGTTGGACTTCGGCCATCGGTTTTTTTATCTTTGAATCCCTCATGCTCGGCATTTGCTTTTCCCCTGTAATTGTGCCACGAAATATATTTCCCCAGTAGTCCGCTGTCATTACCCAGCCCGTTGGGGAATCGGTCTGACCTGGAATTTAAAAGAATAGCATTGCTGTTCAGCGCAGATGCATTCACAAAAATGATGTCAGCATAAAACTCTATCATCTCCTTTGTGTTCGCGTCGATAATTTTTACACCTGTTGCGCGCTTCTTTTTATCATCATAAATAATGGAATGCACAACGGCGTGCGGGCGGACCGTTAGCTTCTTGGTCTTCATCGCCCAGGGAATGGTTGAAGAGTTGCTACAAAAATAGGCGCCATAAACGCAACCCCTGTTGCATTGTGCTTGATTCTGGCATTTGTGACGCCCCTGCTCAACGTGAATTGGCTGCGGATCAGTTAGATGAGCACAACGTGCCTGAATCACATGCCGGTCAGGATACATTCGTTGAATACTTTCCTTGAAGTAATGCTCGATGCAGCTTATTTCAAATGGAGGCATGCATTCACTGTCGGGCAATTCAGGAAGTCCATCGCGGTTCCCTGCTATACCTGCAAATTTTTCGACATGACTATACCATGATTCGAGATCCTTATAACGGATGGGCCAGTCTACCGCAAAACCGTCCCGCATGGGTCCTTCAAAATCAAAATCACTCCATCTTTGAGTCTGGCGAGCCCAAAGCAGGGATTTTCCACCGACATGATATCCACGGAACCATCGAAATGGTTTTTCCTGAATAAAAGGTTGTTCATCGTCTTTGATAGCCCAATGCAAGGTTTCTTCGCGCATAAATCGTGCGTATTGGAAATCTTTTCGCTTTTCGAGTGGAACGGTACCCCTATACTCAAATTGCCATGGCGCTTTGCTGGCAGTTGGATAATCCTGAATATGTTTAACGTCACGGCCTCTTTCGAGGATCAGGGTTTTTAGACCTTTGTCGCAGAGTTCCTTAGCTGCCCAGCCGCCGCTCGCACCCGACCCAATTACGATCGCATCGTAAGTTCTTTTTCTCCGTGAGTCGATTAAAAGACTTGCCATGAGCTTATGCATTTACATCCACACAGCCATAGAAATGGCCAGGCAGAATTTTATAGTTAAGGTATTGTAGCATCACCTCCCTGGATGTATTGAATCCTCGGATGGTTTCAGATTTCATGAGATCAAAAAAATCCTTTTCCTTTTGGTTTTCTGATACGGACATCTTTGTGAGGAGCGTTTCTCGTTGCAATTGATCACAACTCCTAAACGGGTTTCCATAAGTGTTCTTGGCGTTATCATCCAGGGCTGATAACTGAGTTCTTACGTTTTCCTGAACATCCGCATCGTAACAATTATCAATGAGTTTCTGCAAAAATTTATCCACGCCAACAGACAGAGCACCGATCGAATTTCCTGGCGGAATTATCGTGTCTGCTACCGATGCTAGAATTTCCTGATGGGAAGCTAAAAACGCGGAGGGCAGCTTACTCAGGTCGGAAATACTCCACTCCTGAGCCCATGCGGGCAAGGCGATGAGCCCACCCGTGGCGACAAGGAGGTTTTTCAATGACGTTCGCCGGTTCATAATTGGATCAATTTCGAATGGATTACAGAGACCTGGTTAGGTCAATGTATTAAACAAATAACACCTTTAAAAATAAAATTTTACAGGTGGTAATCATTGCAGTTGTGCTTGATAAGGGCGCTTACGCAAGATTCGCATACGATTTTCTGATTGCATAGGGTCATATCGCCGAAGCCGGCGCATTTAAAAAAATAATCTTGGAACTTACCATTTTCCAATCCAGGGTGACGATGGCCAATTGTCGTAGTCTGCCAGTTTGATACCTTGTCGGCATGGGCAACGTCAGGCCCTTTTAAAAAATAGAGATTCTAATAGACGGTACCTCAATTGAAGCTGGCATAAACACTTGACATTGGGAGAAGCAATTCCGACCGTCACGAATCTTAGCCTAGTTAGACCGTTACCCTATAGTAACACTTTGATGTTTCCATGATTTTTGACTTCCTTCGACAATAGGTTCCAGAAGGAAAACTTTGGATCGAGTAGAATAGTCGTTATTAACCATGACTGCAAACAGTGAAATGAGAAAGTAAATGTTGTGACAGGGTTATTCTGAAGTTACGTTATTTGAGAATCCGAGTTGTGATGTCAGGCTTCGAGTCAACTTCGTTTTCGTCAAGTGCTTTAGAAAATTTCTCGGGCAGGTCTGCAATGGGCGACGACATCTGGCAGCCTTTCTATAAGGCAAAAGGTTTGGAAAGCATTTTTATATGCATAGTTTTTTCGTTCCAAACGACTCCACTGGACCAACATTGTCAAAGGTCCGTGAAAGAAATGCGGAACCGGATGATATACGATGGAAGTGCCTTGAAAATATGTCAAGGTGCTCAGCAAAGTCGCTGGTGCAAATACCTTGATCGTTGTCAACTAGGCCAATGCCCTGCGCACTTTCTCAAACAACTGAACGATCTTGGGTTTAGGGTCCCCTGGGCCTAATGTTTCAATCGGGATATAACCCTTATAGCCTGAGGCTTTAATGATACTGATCAACCTCGGAATATCAGCCTCCTTCTCAGTGCCATCGATAAATACATTTTCCTTGATTTGCCAGTTGACCGCATATTTAGCTGTTTTTGCAATTTCTTCATAAGGATCTTGAATGCGATAACTCCCAGTATCAAGGATTAATCCGAACCATTCAGAATTTATCTTTTCAATAATTTCAATGGCATGATCGGCAGTTTGAATAAAATCGTTGTGGTTCTGGATGGCAACGATCACTCCTTTTTGTTTACCATAAGCCAGGCACTCATTGATATCGATCAACATCCACTCCACGATCTGCGACCGCGTATAGCCCCTCGGATTTTGAGTGCCCGCGAAAATGCGGATTACCGGTGCGCCTAATTTCGTAGCCGCATCAATCCACTGCTTCACCAATTGGACATGGGCTGCCCTCTTGTTTTTATCGGGATCAGTAAAATCATTTCTCACACCCGTTCCCGTAATGTCAATACCCAGTCGAAATGCTTTTCGTTTGATATGATGTAAATATTCGTCAGGTGGAACATTCGGATATCCGGGAAAGTAGTAGGCGGTTATATCGACACCGTCGAAGCCAATTTCGGCGCATGTTTCCAACAACTCATCGAGGCTCATCTTTTTGGCGCTGAGAGGACCATTGAATGAAAAGGCGTTAAGGCTCATCTTCAGCTTGCTCTTTCCGTTATTAATGTTTCGGTCCTCTGGTGGCTGCCCTTCAGCGCCAAGTTCCAATCCCCCCAAGGTGAAGAAAGGCAGAGCTAATGACGACTTAATAAATTTCCTGCGCTTATGTAGATAATTCATGTGAATGAAGGTAGCGCAACCAATGATGTCAACAAAAAAAGTTTTGTGAACTTTAAGGAATCAATATTGAAATGGTAAAAGCTGAGGCTGTGCGGTATAAGACCAAGACAACGAATTGATAGCAAAATTACGGATCAACCAAGGCTGAACTTGCCGGGCAGTCAATGCAGTAGAAAAAGCTGATGCGGTTTACGCGACCTTATTTCGGAATTCCTCGACTTGCTGCCTTAGTTTACCCCATTCTTTAACAGCGAGCATAAGGTGCTTTGTAGAGACTTCATATTTTTCTCGCCAGTATTTTGCTTCTGCGGACTCAGGTTTGTTGAAACTTGGTGTTACCGTTGAAGTTGAGATATCCTTATTGGTTTTCATAAAAGGGGTTTATGACTTCGGTGACTACAAGAATTACTCCACTTCCCGTCGCCATCGTTTGTTCTGGAATACCTTTTTAGAAATTCTGCCAGAATGGCCTGAAAACATGGTTTTTTGCTGGGTTCTTCATCCGCTTATGCGCAGATCTATCAAATTTTGGTAAATAAGAATTCCAAGATTGGGCTTATCGATTCACAAGGTTTTCCCAAATTAAACCATGCAAAAACTCTGAGGCACTCAAAGCGTGATGGTACAAAATTGTCTGGTCGCTATGGATCAATTTTAGCTCCCACGAAGTTTTAGGTAGCTTGTGTCAGTTTACTTCGGTTTTTGTGCGACAATCGGATGTCGATATTGAAGACAATTGATACAGACCTACATTGTAATGCAGCCCTATTCAGTGCTTTATGAAGACAATCATCTGTTGATAGTCAACAAATCTTCCGGAGTATTAAGTCAGGGCGACGCTTCGGGAGATCTGCCGTTGGTTGAACTATGCAAGCGATACATTAAAGAGAAATACAAGAAGCCGGGAGCAGTATTCCTGGGGTTGGTGCACCGTTTGGACAGGCCGGTGAGTGGCGTCGTCGTTTTAGCCCGTACGTCTAAGGCGCTTGAGCGGATGAACGCGTTATTCAGAAATAAAGAAACGAAAAAAGTGTATTGGGCAATCGTAACGCACAGGCCGCCCTCAGATGAGGGGACATTGAATCATTGGTTAATAAAAGACCCTGAAAAGAACCGGACCACCAGCTTCAAAGTACAAACTCCAGGCGCCCAGTACGCAACGCTTCATTATCGGATGATTGGACAGGCTGGGGGTGCCTATCTCCTTGAAGTTAATCCAGTAACAGGCAGACCTCATCAAATTCGGGTTCAGCTGGCAAGCATTGGCTGTCCCATAAAAGGAGATACTAAATATGGTGATAAACAGCAGAATATAGATGGTAGTATTTATTTGCATGCCAGGCAGCTATTCTTTGAGCACCCGATCCGAAAAGAGCCATTAGAGGTGAAAGCGCCGATCCCTAGTATGGGTTTGTGGAAATATTTTTTGAAATTGGATCTTGGATAAAACATTCCTGGCGTGTCATGGATTGATAGACTTAAACATCGATGGAACCTGGGTAGCCCCCTCCAAGTGATAATCGTATTAGTGGTATTTGCATGCACTGGATTTACAGTATTGTTTATAAAAAAGCCTCTGCTGACATTTCTTGCCGGAGAAAGAGGCGATACTGTAGTTGCATCGATTTTATATTATATTTTAATATTGCCACTCTATAATGTTTTATTATTGGGCTATGGATTTTTATTCGGGCAATTCAGTTTTTTTTGGGCGTTTGAAAAAAGGCTGTTTAAAAGATTATCATCGTTTGGAAAAACTAAAAAGTAATGCTATGAAACTTCATCAAGTGCTTATAGGCGCAGCAATCTTTTTGACGGCTTGTTCAACACCGAAGTATGTCTATCATTTTGATCGTTACGACTACGCTAGCGGAAAGAAAACTGACGTACCTGTCGCGCAAGCAACACCGGATGAAAGCCCCCTATCGATTAATGAAGAAGTGTTGATAGTAAGTTCAGAGACTAAGCCAATCTTGACGGAGAAGCCAAAAGTCGTTTCGTCTGAGGCGACGAAAGCGGCTGCCCAAAAGTACAACACAATGTCAAGCAGTCAGCGGAAGGAATTTAAGAAGCATCTGAAGAATGAAATAAAGACCTTTTCAAAGAAACTTGTCAAGAAGGGAGATAACGTAGATGAAGTAAAGCGTACAAAAGCGTTTGATACGCTTGTGGCGTTATCGATTGTTTTTGGCGTGGCCGGAATTGTGTTGATCACGTTGGCTAATATCAGCAACGCCTTTTGGGTTGTCGGTGCGATTTCCCTCGCAATTGGTGCGTTCTTGTTTGTGAAGTGGGTGGCGAACGGAAACGGGTGATCCGCCCTTGTTCAGTCTTATGCAGCAATTCCGGTAGCCAGCACGATTACCTTGTTTTGTAGCACTTCTACAACACCTCCTAGGATACCGACCCTTGCTGTGCCCTCCCTTCCTTTGTATTCAACAACGCCTTCCTGAAGCAAGCTAATGAGCGGCGCATGGTTATCCATGACTTGAAACGAACCGCTCGCTCCGGGAAAAGTTACAATCGTTACCTCACCCTCAAAGATTTTTTTCTCAGGCGTAAGAATTTCAAGTTGCATCGGTCAATTGGAAAATTGTAAAATTATAAAATTGTAAAATTGAAAGATTGAAGTACCACAATTTTGAAATGTTGCAATCTTCGAATCTTCGAATTTTCTAATCCTCTCATCCTCTTGCTTCTGCCAGGATCCTTTCACCCTTTTCAACAGCTTGTTCTATTCCTCCCACAAGGTTAAATGCCATCTCTGGCAGGTGGTCGTACTCGCCGTCCATAATTGCGTTGAAGCCCTTAATTGTATCCTTAATATCTACCAAAACACCCTTTAGTCCAGTAAATGCTTCGGCGACGTGGAAAGGTTGAGATAAAAAGCGTTGAACGCGCCGTGCTCTAGTTACGATCAGCTTATCCTCGTCGGATAATTCATCCATACCGAGAATTGCAATAATGTCCTGCAGTTCTTTATAGCGTTGCAGTATATTCTTAACGCGCTGCGCGCATTTATAATGTTCTTCACCAACGATTTCCGGACGTAGGATCCGCGAGGTAGAATCCAACGGATCAACTGCAGGATAAATACCTAGTTCGGAGATCTTACGAGATAATACTGTGGTAGCATCTAAGTGTGCAAAAGTGGTCGCAGGTGCTGGGTCAGTCAAGTCATCGGCAGGCACATATACCGCTTGTACCGAGGTGATTGATCCATTTTTTGTGGATGTGATACGTTCCTGCATGGTTCCCATCTCCGTCGCCAGCGTCGGTTGATAACCAACCGCAGAAGGCATCCGGCCGAGGAGAGCAGAAACCTCAGATCCTGCCTGTGTAAACCGGAAAATATTATCAACGAAGAAAAGAATATCCCTGCCTTTGCCCTGACCATCGCCGTCGCGAAAATATTCGGCAACGGTAAGACCAGACAACGCGACCCTCGCCCGCGCACCGGGCGGCTCGTTCATCTGCCCGAACACGAACGTTGCCTTTGAATCCTTTAATTTTTCATGATCAACCTTTGACAGATCCCAACCGCCTGCGTGGAGCGACTTCATGAACTCTTCGCCATAACTGACAATACCAGCTTCGATCATTTCGCGAAGTAGGTCATTTCCCTCACGTGTTCTTTCGCCTACTCCTGCAAATACAGAGAGGCCCGAATAAGCTTTGGCGATATTGTTGATCAACTCCTGAATCAATACGGTCTTCCCCACGCCAGCACCTCCAAATAATCCGACCTTACCTCCTTTGGAATAGGGCTCTATTAGGTCAATAACCTTGATTCCTGTATAAAGAACCTCGGTAGAAGTCGATAAGTCTTCGAAAGGCGGAGCTTGGCGGTGAATAGGCAATGTGGCGGTAGTATTAGGTTGAGAAATTCCGTCTATTGTCTCACCGATAACATTAAAGAGTCGCCCTTTGATAGCTTCACCGATCGGCATTTGAATTGGCATGCCCGTGTCAATCGCTTTCATTCCCCTCACCAAACCGTCGGTACCTTCCATGGAAATTGTTCGAACGCGATCTTCACCAAGATGTTGCTGGCATTCCAGCACCACTCGAGTGCCATCCAATTTTGTAACCTCCAGAGAATCAAGGATATTAGGGAGAGTTGCCCCCTCGCTGTCAAAAGCCACGTCAACAACGGGACCGATAACCTGAGTGATCTTGCCAATATTTGCCATTCGAAATTTTTTAGAATTTTTTAGGTCTGAAATTCGTGCGCAAAAGTATGGTTTTCCAGCCTAAGACCCAAAGCCGAATATTAAAAAGGTGCATGGATTTCAGTCTTTTTTCAGGCAACATTCAACACGATTCTGAATGTCGTACCAAGGTTTTCTTCGGAGGATTTTACGAAGATTTTTCCGTTGTGATAGGCCTCTATTATACGCTTGGCCAGCGTCAGACCTAATCCCCATCCCCTTTTCTTAGTAGTGAAGCCCGGTCTGAAAACATGTTCCAATTTAGAGCGCGGAATGCCCTTTCCTGTGTCCGAAATATCGATAAATACTTTTCCTTCGTTCCCGCGGAGTATCTTGATGGCAATTGTGCCCGTGTTTCCCATCGCGTCTACTGCATTCTTGCACAGATTCTCAATAACCCACTCAAACAAGGGTGCATGCACGTTGGCAAAAATATTCTCTGAGAGCGTAAATACCTCCATTCTCACTTTAGATGAAACCCGCGGGCGCAGGTAGTTCACTACATTATTGATTAATGAAACCACATTCTCTTTCTTCAAAGAGGGAATTGAACCAATGCTGGAAAAGCGTTCGGTTACAATGCGAAGTTTTTGGATATCCTTTTCCAATTCTTCGACCACCCCTTTGTGTTTCACGTCCGGGTCGTCGCGAATGACTTCCACCCATGCCATCAGGGACGACAATGGCGTACCCAGCTGATGCGCTGTTTCCTTAGCCAACCCTACCCATACCTGGTTCTGTTCTGCGGCCTTGGAGTAATTGAAAGCGAGGTAGGCGATGAATCCAAAGATAGCGATGACAGAAAGTTGAATGTATGGATAGGCAATCAGTTGCTTGAGCAGGAACGAATTTTTATAATATATGTATTGAGTTCCAAAAACTTCACCGGTTTGCGGATCGCGGAGCGTAACCTGAATAGGTTCGTATGTTTCTCGCATCATCTTCATTTCTGTCTGCAAGAACTCGTTTTTTTTCTCTTCGGTCCAGCTATCGTCCATGTCGAGATTTCGAAATGATAAGACGGTTGTGCTGTCACCGACCTGTATAATAGGGATAGAATTATTCTGAAAAAGTATTTCCTGGGCAATAAAATTCACGTCACCATATGTATTCTCGTCATTGGCTGTATATTCAATTGCTTTAGCAAATAGTTGAACCTGCTGGCGTTCCCTTTCTTTTAGCTGATCCACTAAAATGTTTGTATAGTAGATTGAACTTATGCTGATCAAGATGGAGACACCAAGTACAACCCATTTTAAGGTTGAATTATTTCGATAGAAATCAAGGGAAGGTATGGCGACTTTCTTGTTCATTGAACTTTGAAGATACTTAAAAACAAAATGAGCTTAAGTAATCAACGGGAATTTCAATTCCTTACAAGCCTGGAGTGATTTGTTCGATCGGAAAAAGGTAAATACACCGCGTGTGATAGTTCGTTATCCCTTCATCATGAACCACTTCGCCATCACCTTGTAATTTATTTTTGTTCCATGCATGAGTATACCGACGCGGTAAATGCGCGCGGCCACCCAGGTAGTAAACACAAAACCGCCAATGAGGCTCAGCATTGACAGAAAAAGTTGCCACGCAGGAACGCCGAAGCCGATTCTTCCCATCATAGCAATTGGAGATGTAAATGGAATGATCGAAAGCCAAACGCTGATGGAGCCGTGGGGATCATCTAAGATAAAAGTAAATAGGCCAAAATACGCAATGAGCATAGGAATGGTAATGGGGAACATGAATTGTTGGGCCTCAGCTGGACTGTCTACAGCAGAACCGACTGCTGCGAAGAGCGCACCATACAACAAGTACCCACCAAGAAAGTAAAAGAGGAAATTGAAAATAAGATATCCAAAAGGAACTTCTCCAATAAGACCAAGGACCTCCATAGTACCTTGATTTTGAAGTTGGGCGTCAGGATACTCCTGGCTCATTTCATTCATCATTTGCTGCTGAGGCATGTCCAGTCCGAAAAATCCAAGGACGACTGACGATAAGGTTGTGATGAGAATTATCCAAATCAAAAATTGAAGTAGTCCTACGGACGCTAATCCCATAATCTTACCCATCATCAGTTGAAACGGCCTCACAGAAGAAACAATGACCTCGACAACCTTGCTCGTCTTTTCCTCGATGACCCCCTGCATGATTTGGGCGCCATAAACGAAAATAAAAATATACATCATGATGCCGCATGCCATGCCGATTCCAAAGAGGACTTTTGAGTCAGAAGTTTTTTCATCACCTGCTTCACTAACATTTATAGTTCTTATCGTTATATCAGTCTTGATGCTATCTAACACTTCCTGCCTGATATTGAACTTAACCAACTTCAGCTCTCTAATTTGGTTTTCCAACATGCCTTCTAGGTCGCCGATCTCGTTTGGACTCGGATTTACTTTTGTGTAAAGTGTGAACCCTCGCGGATTGGAGAGTTCGAAGTCAGGAATATGCAACAATGCATAGCTTTGGTCTTCTTGAAAACTTTGCTTGGCGGCGGCTATTGAACCTTCAAATTCTTTGAAAATAAATTTTGAAGTGTCCGCCATGAACTTGTTACTCTCATCGACATAGTAAACAACATCCTTGGACGCATTCTTTTTTTGTTCGACGGCAACGTAGACCAGAATGGCCATTAATGCTGGAAAGATGAGCGGCAATAGGATCGTCGCGATCAGAAATGATTTTTTTTGGACGCGATTCAGGAATTCGCGCTGGACAATAAGCCAGATCTTATTCATGGCTTTCTCCTTTCACCAGGCTAATGAATATTTCGCTCATGCTTGGGACTTGTTCTATGAAGCTGTGAACTTCGGTAATTTCTGTCAGTTCACGGATTAGTTGATTCGGATTCAGATCTTGTTTCATCTTTATCACTGATCTGTAAAAGGTGTCTTCCAGATTCCTTTGAGAAACAAGTTCAAAAACCGCTGTTGAATTTAAAGGGCCCTTATGTTCAACGGTATAGGTATTGGTTCTAAATGTATTCTTTATTTTCTTCTTCGACCCTTCCAGAATCACCTTTGACTTGTGTATGAGAGCGATGTCATCGCATAGATCCTCAACAGTTTCCATGCGATGGGTCGAGAAGATGATCGTGCATCCCTTCTGTTTCAGCTCAAGAATCTCCTGCGTAATTAGTTGTGCATTAACAGGATCGAATCCGGAGAATGGTTCGTCCAAGATGATCAGCCTGGGTTCGTGCATTACGGTACTGATAAATTGGACTTTTTGAGCCATGCCCTTGCTCAGGTCCTCTACCTTCTTATACCACCAGTCAGTGATTTGAAATTTCCGGATCCATGTTTTGCTTTTTTCTGTCGCCTCTTTGCGGCTTAATCCTTTGAGTTGAGCGAGATAGATCAGTTGATCGCCTACTTTAAGTTTTTTATACAATCCGCGCTCCTCCGGCAAGTAACCGATTGAGCCGATGTGCTTTTGCTGAAGTCTTTCTCCAAAAATAGAGATTTGACCCTCGTCAGCATTTATAATTTGATTGATGATCCTGATGAATGTTGTTTTACCCGCACCATTTGGACCCAGCAATCCGAAAATAGTTTGCTGAGGTATAGTCAGATTAATCTGGTCCAACGCCAGGTGATTGGTGTAACGTTTGGTGATACGACTCGCAACTAATGCATCCACAAGATTTATCTAACACAAATTAGTGTCAAAAGATAAGAAGGAATTACATGGAATTGACCAGGCTTAAGAAATGTATGGATCGGAATAAAAATGTCTGCTCAAAAATTTGTCAGATTCTTGCTGCTAACGGGCCGCGTCTTTAAAAATAATGTTGCCCATGGAAACGTCTAGGTCGAAGGTCAGGCTATTCTTGGCATCCTTCGTATAAGCGGCATTGGCAAAAACATTTGCCGAGACTTTACGGAATTGACTGGGAATTTTTACACTACACAGCCACGAATCCTTGATCTTGACTAGAACAGGTGTATCCGAAGGGGGCAATAGAATGGTCAGGTTTCCGGCTCCCACACTGCCTTTTATTTTATTGCTAACAAGAGGTCGGCTTCCAAAATCGAGGGTCATATTTCCGAACCCAACATCCGCCATCATATACCGGGATCGCGACATATTGAGATTCTTCACGTTGACAGATCCCAAATCCACCTTTACAAAAAAGGTATCCATATCGATCTGATTTTCAAGTGAAGAATAGTAGCCCACATTCACGTCAGCGCTACCGGTATTAATTTTAAGGTTCTTGATCGCAAGGCCAGAAAGGTCAATATTGGCATTCCCAATACCATAGTTGAGCTCCAAAAAGTAAGGCTTGGCATCCGTCAAATACATCTTCCAGAGCTTGTCGCTTGCTGGTTTCTCGGACGGGCCAAAAAAACGAGTTGAAATGGTCTGACTGATGCCCTCAGCATGTGTCTCCTCCAGGTTTAGAAGGACCTCGCAAGTGTTCCCTTTTACTTCTTTTCGAAAATTATGAGCATAGCTGTTCTCAGTCTGATTGCTGAAAACATTGAGGATTTCAGTGTTTTGACTGGGTTTTATATAACAATTACCGCTGTTTGCCTTCAGACAAAGCCGGATATTTTCACAAGATGAGACGTCTTCTACAGTAAATTGCTTCTTAAGCTGTCCGAATGCAAGTCCCGCAATAGCAACCCCACAATACGTTAACCAAATCTTTCTATGCATGTCGATATGTACGAACTACCTCTTGCAGGGTTGCGATGTGTAAGTTTAAAGATAAAATCAAACAAATAACCCCGCTAATTTCCGTTAAACGGCAATATTGGCAAGTGGGTTGCCGGGATCCTTTCTTAATTGAAATACTCCTTCATTCGCTCAAAAAAGCCCTTCTCGTTGGCATCTGGGTTGGGTTCGAAATTGGGTGAATGCTTCAGACTTTCCAGTTTTGATCTTTCCTCGGCTGTAAGCTTTTTCGGGGTCCAGACATTGACGTATATCAGTTGATCGCCAGTTTCGTACCCATTGACATCCTTGAGGCCTTTTCCGCGCAATCGCAATATTTTGCCGCTTTGGGTACCCGCATCAATCTTTATCTTTACCTTGCCACCTACCGCCGGCACCTCAACGTTTGTACCCAGCGCAGCGTCTACAAAGCTTATATAAAGATCATAAACAAGGTTATTACCGTCCCTTTTCAAATAGCGGTCTTCCTGCTCCTCGATCAGGATCAATAAATCACCGGCCGAGCCTCCGCCAGGGGCTTCATTACCTTTTCCCGACATGGAAAGCTGCATGTTATCAGCGACACCTGCTGGAATTTTAACGGTTATTAGTTCTTCTCTGGAAACCAATCCGGAGCTGTCAACCCCGTTTGGCCGCTTGTCAATAATTTGTCCCGAGCCGTCACAACTTGAACACGTGCTAGCCGAAACCATTTGCCCTAACATTGTATTGACGACTTTTCGGATCTGGCCAGAACCCTGGCAGGTCGGGCATGTCTTGAAGGTTACGCCCTCTGCGCGAACCAAGCGGTTTACCTTAATTTTTTTCTCAACACCATGAGCGATCTCCTCTAGGTTGAGTTTAAGTTTTATCCTTAAGTTCGAGCCCTTGCGCTGTCTTCGACTCCCGCGGCCGGAACCTCCTCCAAAAAAACTATCAAAGGGGCTTCCGCCACCACCAAAAATATCTCCAAACTGACTAAAGATGTCGTCCATGTTCATGTGGTGGCCACTGAACCCACCATTTCCTCTGGAATGGCCAAACCGATCGTATTGGGCGCGCTTATCAGCATCGCTCAACACTTCGTACGCCTCAGCAGCTTCTTTGAATTTTTCCTCTGCTTCCTTGTTGTCGGGATTCTTGTCAGGGTGGTACTGGATTGCAACCTTGCGGTATGCTTTTTTTATTTCATCTCCCGTCGATGTCTTGCTGACGCCTAGTACATCGTAATAATCTCTCTTTGAAGCCATGAACTCTAAAAGTTGGTGTTGTACCTAAAAAATCAACTCCCCACTACAACTTTGGCGAAGCGAATTACTTTATCGTTTAATAAATACCCTGACTCAACCACATCCACTACCTTACCTTTCAAATTTTCTTCGGGTGCCGGTATTTGGGTGATCGCCTCGTGTAAATCGGCGTCAAATTCTGAACCAGGCTTGACGTCCATCCATTTTACGCCGGCTTGTTCTAGAATCTTTTTGAACTTATTGTGAATAAGAAAAAATCCTTCAAGTTCCTTGTCGTTCTTGTCTTTAAATGATTTCTCGGCCCTGTCAAAATCGTCAATCACTGGCAGCAGAGTCTTGATGAGTTGCTCATTGGCTGACTGAATAAGTTCGAGTTTCTCTTTTGCGGTCCTCCGTCTAAAATTTTCAAATTCCGAATACAATCGAATGAATTTATCTTTTTGCTCAGCCAATTCCGCCTGTAGCTTTTCGGCCGAAAGCTCCTGTGCATTAGTCTGCGTTTGATCTGACACGTTTTCCGTCGTTTCGCTGTTTTCTGAAAGGATATCTTCGTTCTGCTTCATTTCGGTCATTTAATAGTTATTTAGAAGACATAACGTCTTGAAAATTAAATAAATCCACAAGGTCAACAATTTTGCCAAAACCGATTTAATGCCAAACTGACATTTATGTTTCGCATTCATTATTCGTGAAGGGTCTTCCAAATTAAATCTTTTAATTCCTGAATGCCCTTATTCGTGACTGACGAAATGAAGACACAAGGTATGTCAGCAGGGACCTCTTTTTTCATTTCTTGATAGAGTTCGTCATCTAACAGATCCGATTTGGAAACTGCCAATAGTCTTTTTTTGTCAAGAAGTTCAGGATTATACTTCCGCAGTTCGTTTAAGAGGATTTTATATTCCGCGTTTATATTGTTAGAGTCGGAGGGGATGAGAAATAAAAGGAGCGAGTTGCGCTCAATATGTCGCAAGAAACGTATCCCGAGACCTCTTCCTTCGGCGGCACCTTCGATTATGCCAGGTATGTCGGCCATTACAAAGGATCTGTCATCACGATAGGAGACGACGCCTAGGTTAGGCGTAAGCGTCGTGAAAGGATAATCTCCGATTTTTGGTTTTGCTGCTGAGACCACGGATAGCAATGTGGACTTTCCGGCATTTGGCAATCCCACGAGGCCAACATCGGCTAATAGTTTCAGTTCAAGTACGATCCAGTCTTCTGTTCCGGGTTCACCTGGTTGTGCATGCTGCGGGGCTTGGTTTGTAGAGGTAGCAAAAAATGCATTTCCTTTACCGCCTCTTCCTCCCCGTGATAAAATATATTCTTTACCATCTTCCGTTACTTCAAAAAGGATGCGATCTGTGTCGGCGAGCTTAGCGACTGTACCGAGTGGCACATCTAAGATTTCGTCTTTGCCATCTGCGCCCGTCCTGTTTTGCTCCTCGCCTCCATGACCATTTCCCGCGATCACATGCTTCCGGTATTTCAAGTGTAACAGGGTCCAGTGCTGGGCATTTCCGCGCAAGATCACGTGACCCCCACGGCCACCGTTGCCTCCATCAGGACCTCCCTTTTCAATAAATTTTTCCCGATGAAAATGCAAGAATCCTGGGCCACCATGCCCCGAGCGGGAACAAAATTTAACATAGTCTATGAAGTTGTCTGAGGCCAAAAGATTTGAAAATAATAATGCTGAGTGATTACAATAAGAGGCTCTTGTCAATTTCCCGGCAAATGTTCGAAAAAATATTTTCGATTTCACCGACGCCAACAACAGATGAATATTTGCTTAGTGCCTTATAATGGTCTGCAACGGAAACAGTCTCACCCTTGTATAAAGAAATTCTATTCTCAATCACATCGGGCTTGGCATCGTCTGGGCGATTCTCTTTTATGGCGCGCTCAGCCAATCGCTTTCTCAATTCATCTTCCGGTACAACCAGTTCAATCAACACTTTGATGGGTGCGCCGAGCGAAGCCAGCAGTCCGTCAAGTGCTTCTGCCTGCGGGATGGTCCTGGGAAAACCGTCAAATATAATCCCTGCGTTGTTGCCACTGCTTTTAATTTTGTCGTCGACCATATCAATCACAACCTTATCTGGTACCAGGTTGCCTTTGCTCATATAATCCTTTGCAAGATTTCCCAGTGGGGTGCCTTCTTTAAGATGCTTTCTGAACAGGTCGCCTGTTGAAATATGAATAAGTGAATACTTCTCGATAATTTTTGCACTTTGTGTGCCTTTACCCGCACCCGGAGGGCCGAAGAGTATAATGTTGATCATGTAAATGTGTTTTTTTACGTTCGGTGAAGGGCCTTTTTGTTAGAACAAGGTGACGAATATAGCAATCCGGGTTGAGATTTAAACTTCTGGATTACCATTCAGTATATCTTCGGAATCTGTCCGATAAATATCCTTGAGATTGCGGCCGAGGCCGTCGTAGTCCAGGCCGTAGCCGACGACAAATTCTGTCCCTATATCAAAGCCAGGATATTTAACAGGGATTTTTTTATCACGGGCTGGCTTCTTGCGGAGGAGGGAGATAACTTCAACAGACTTAGTCCCAAGGCTCTTGAGCTCTTCTATGATTTTTTGCAACGTAAGGCCCGTATCAATAATGTCTTCCACGATAATAATGTCTTGGTTAAAAAGACTTTCCTCCAAACCGATAAGTGTTTTGATTTGACCCGAACTGACCGTGCCCACGTAGGATGATATTTTGACAAAGGAAACACGGCAGGGGATGGATACCTGCTTCAGCAAATCAGCGCTGAACATAAACGATCCATTAAGTATCGGAAGGAAAACTGGAGTCTTAGCTGCGTAATCGTGATCTATCGTTTCAGCTAATAAAGTTACTTTCTGCTTGATCTCATCTTCACTGATGAACTTCTCAAATTCTAATTCCTTTATCTTCATTCTAACCCCTTATCAGGACCTAAAGATAACAGTAATTCAGGTATCAGCAGGCGTTTTTATAAACTCGGGTAGCGATAATGACCCAGAATAGGATTCGAGAACAAACAATCGGAAATCTCCTGTCCGTTGCCAATATTATGCACAATCAAAGGACGCTCACCGTCACTCGATTTTTTATCGATCACAATCCCGATATGTAGTAGTCCATTGCCAAGAGACCATGTAACAATATCTCCCGGCTTGTACTCGCTGCCAATTTTTTGTGTCTTGAGTATGGTGCCGTGTCTTGAAAAAAATTTCATAAGATTTGGTACGCGGCGATGGTCGATATTAGTGTCAGTCTTGGAAAGACCCCAGAGGTTAGGGTATTGCTCAAAATTTTTTTTCATGTCTTCATGCACCTTTTGTTGAAGATCGATGCCTACTTTTCTATATGCTCTAATCACGACGTCGGTACACACACCTTTGTTCGCGGGTATATCGCCATTTGGATAGGATATTTTGTAATACGAGGGATCATATTGTACATCCGCTTTCGTCAGATTTGTTGCCTCAATTGAGATTCGCTGATGGATATCCTGTGCAACTAAATTGCTGGAGCAAAGAACGAGGAAGAGACATAGTGCAGAGATATAATTCATTATAAATCCTTCATAAGCCATTGATATAATTCAATCATGGTATTGATATCATGTTTATGCACTTTCTCACTAGGAGAGTGGGGCGCAAATTCTGGAGCGCCGACAAAGCACCAGTCGAACGGATAAGGTGAAATTTGAAGTTCACGACCATCGCTGGAGCCGGCACCCTCTACCTCCAATTGAAACTCCACTTTTCTTTTTTTTGCAATGGCAATAATTCTGTCCAGGTAGCTCCGCCGTGGTAGATTACGGTCGCGCATAGAAATGGCAACCCCTTTTCCCGGATGGACGCCATCGGAAACCCATGTAATGTCTGAAATTAAAGCCTGGGTTATTCCCCATTTTTCATAAATAAATTTTCCAAGAAATGGAACTGAGCCACCACCGTGCTCCTCCCAACAGCTGAATACAATCACGCCGTCCTTCAGCGTTTCTGCAATTCTCAAGACATTATACACACCGAGGCGATTGTCCAGGTATGGTGATTGAATGAATTCTTTTGTCTGACGAAAATTTACCTTATAAGTTAGAGGTGTACCGCGATCGATTTGGCGTCCGAACTTGTAGTATGCATGCCGGTCGTTATCAAACTCTAATTCACATTCGATGGATCCCAAACTGTCTTTACCAACGAGCTTCGTCCCTGCGTCGGCGTCCGGGCTTCCGATCGGCAACAGTTGGTTTTGATATCGAACAGTAAATCCAATAGAATCTATATGGGCGAACACCGCTGTTCGCGGTTTCCCGAATTGCAGTATCAGGCAATCTTGCAAGCCATCCCTAAAAATTGTTGGTTTCACTTTCCACTTCTTGCTTTCCTTGGCGATATGCTTGAGCAAAAACTCTGTCATAGCAATTTCGCTCCCGGACGGAGCGGGTATTTCACAGAGTTGCTTAAGCAATTTCATTTAAGAATTGTGTTTAGCGTTCCACAAAAGCGAATAGCTTCACGGTTCGAATATATCTTTCTCAATTGGGATGTTCATTAGTTCTTACCACAACTTTATTCTAAATTTTCGTTAGAAAAAAATGAGTTATGATTTTTAACCTAAGTGCACAGAACACAATAGCAAATCAATTCCTGTCTGAATTGCGAGACAAGGATATACAAGCCGACCGTGCGAAGTTCAGGAAGAACATGAAAAGACTAGGACAATTGATGGCATACGAAATATCGAAGAAGCTTTCATTTAACGATCAGGTGATTGAAACACCACTGGGTCAGTCACTTCTTAAGGTTCCTTCCAGACACCCGGTTTTACTTACTGTACTGAGAGCGGGTATACCCTATTTTGATGGCTTCCTTGATTATTTTGACCAATCGGATTGTGGCTTCATCGGAGCTTATCGGGACGAGGGTACGGAGGAAATCGTTATACAACTGGAGTATGTTGCTACACCGCGCGTTAAAGATAAGGAGGTCATTGTTATAGATCCTATGCTCGCGACGGGAAGGTCGTTTGTTCGTTCCATCAATGCTATGATCAAGAAAGGGAGACCTTCGCACATCTTCATCGCGGCATTGGTTGCCGCTCCGGAGGGTATTCAATATATAAAGGAGAATCTCGATATCCCTCATTCTATTTATACCTGCGCGTTGGATGAAAATTTAAATCATCAATTTTACATTGTTCCCGGATTAGGTGATGCCGGGGACCTTAGTTTTGGCATAAAATTGTAACTGAGCGGGGCAATTATTTATAATATGTGGCAGCTTATTCTGAAAGTGGCGACGGTCTATTTCTCGTGCATGTTGAAATTTATTTTTGGTCCGCTGGGTGGATATGCAGCCGGATTTCCGCTAATAACCACGATTCTGGTTACAGTTGCGGGTATGATGACCGTTGTTTTATTGTTTACCTTCTTTGGCAATTGGATTCGAGTAAGAGTAATTGGCAAGTTTTTTAAAAAACGAAGTAGATTTTCGCAGAGTAACCGCAGGTTTGTAACAATATGGAAGCGCTATGGACTTATTGGCGTGGCTGCCCTGACCCCTATTTTTCTGACCCCCATTGGCGGAACGATCTTAGCAGTAAGCTCAGGCAGCCCCAAGGAGAAAATAATCCTTTATATGTTTGTCAGCGCCTGTGTCTGGTCTGTGGTTTTCAGCTGTGCACTCTATTTCTTTGGGAGCGAGGTCCTCAAGTATTTACCTGATTATGCAAAATAGGCACTCGAACGAATTTCGTTCAAGAACCAGCTGCATTCAGGGGGGTCTTCAATTCACTTGATGCTGATTCCTTCTGATTATAAGCCTCTACGGGCATACAGGTACACACCAGATTCCTGTCCCCATAGGCGTTGTCAATCCTGCTGACCGTGGGCCAGAATTTTGCCTCTTTGACAAATGGCAAGGGATATGCTGCCCGTTGACGGCTATAAGGGTGGTCCCACTGATCGGACATAATAACTGAAGCGGTATGGGGAGCATTTTTAAGGAGGTTATTTTCTCGGGGAACCAGGCCCGCTTCAATCTCCTTGATCTCATTTCTAATCTCCAGCAGGGCGTCTACGAATCGATCCAATTCCTCCTTAGGTTCACTTTCCGTCGGCTCAATCATCAACGTACCAGCTACTGGGAATGATACAGTCGGTGCATGGAAGCCGTAATCCATCAATCTTTTGGCAATATCCTCCACCTCAATCCCGACTTTTTTAAAATCACGGCAATCGACTATCATTTCATGTGCGCATCGGCCTTTTGACCCCGTGTACAAAATCTTGTAATGACCATCCAGCCTGTCCTTTATATAATTAGCGTTAACGATCGCCATTTTTGTTGCGTGGGTCAACCCATCGCTACCCATCAGTCCAATGTAGGCATACGATATGGTAAGAATGCTGGCGCTACCCCATGGTGCCGCCGAAACCGCCTGGATGGATTTCTCGCCACCTGTTTTTATAACCGAATGCCCTGGAAGATAGGGTTTGAGTTTATCATTGCAGCAGATCGGACCCATGCCAGGACCACCCCCTCCGTGTGGTATGCAAAAGGTCTTGTGCAGGTTCAAGTGACAAACATCTGCTCCGATCGCAGCCGGCGACGTTAATCCAACCTGAGCATTCATATTAGCGCCATCCATATAGACTAGACCTCCGTGCGAGTGGATGACCTCACAAATTTCAATAATAGACTCCTCGAACACTCCATGGGTAGAGGGGTACGTGACCATCAGGCATGCCAGGGTGTCTTTAAACTGGTCGGCCTTGGCCTTCAGGTCGGAGACATCAATCTTGCCTTCCTCATCGGATTTAATTACAACGACATGCATACCCGCCATAACTGCACTTGCCGGATTAGTACCATGTGCTGATGCGGGTATTAACGCAATATTCCTTTGGGAATTGTTATGATCACGGTGATAAGCACGGATGACAAGAAGCCCTGCATATTCGCCTTGCGCGCCACTGTTGGGCTGGAGCGATACGCCGGTAAACCCTGTTATTTCCTTCAGCCAGTTTTCCAATGATCCGATTATTTCCTGGTATCCGAGAGTCTGATCTAGTGGTACAAAGGGATGAATGTTTCTAAACTCCCGCCATGTTACCGGTATCATCTCTACGGTCGCATTTAGCTTCATTGTACACGATCCTAGTGAAATCATCGAATGAACCATGGAAAGATCCTTATTTTCAAGACGCTTTATATAGCGCAACATTTCGTGTTCAGAGTGATGCGTGTTAAATACCGGATGAGTAAGGTAAGCTGACTTCCGTATCAGATCCTGAGGCCAGCTTATTTCCTGACCATTAAAAGAAACAAGATCCAGTTTTTTGTTTTGTACAGCGGCAAAAATATTGATGATTGTATTGACATTGGCAAGGGACGTTGTTTCGTCAAGTGAAATTCCCACGTAATTATCTGAGAAATAACGAAAGTTCATCTCATGCTTCAATGCCTCATTTTCTATGAGCTTCTTATCCGCAACTTCTACTTTAAGGGTGTCAAAATAAAATTCATTAACCTGCTTGATTCCCAACGACCGCAATTCATGATCCAGCCCTTTGGTTAACGCATAAATACGCCCCGCAATTTTCTTCAATCCCTGCGGACCATGGTATACTGCATACATACCGGCCATAACCGAAAGCAAGACCTGAGCAGTACAGATATTGGACGTTGCCTTTTCCCTCCGGATATGCTGTTCTCTGGTTTGGAGCGCCATGCGATATCCAGGATTTCCATGAACGTCTACTGACGCGCCAATAATCCTTCCCGGAACTTGTCTTTTGAATTCGTCTTTCGTTGCAAAAAAAGCTGCGTGAGGCCCGCCGAAGCCCATGGGTACTCCAAATCGTTGGCTTGATCCAACAGCGACATCCGCTCCCATTTCACCAGGTGTCTTCATCAGCAGCAGACTCATGAGATCTGAGCCCATTACCACAAATACGTTGTGTTCATGCGCTGCTTGTATCAAAGATGTGTAGTCCCTAATCGCGCCGTTATTGTCAGGATTTTGGATATAAACAGCAAATAAATCCGGGTCGGAAAGATCCAGAGAGCTACTATCACCTACTAACAGTGTAACGTCAAGTGGTGTTGCTCTACTTCTTAATACGTCGATAGTTTGTGGAAATGTATTTTGATCTACGAAAAATTTCACAGCACTTCTTTTAGAACCCTTCCTGGAGGCCAGGAATAAGTGCATCGCCTCGGCAGCGGCAGTCGCTTCGTCCAGTAAAGAGGCATTTGCTATTTCCATTCCCGTCAGGTCGATCACCATTGTCTGATAGTTGATCAATGCCTCCAGTCGTCCCTGTGCGATCTCCGCCTGGTAGGGAGTATAGGCAGTGTACCAGCCAGGGTTCTCCAAAATATTTCGCCGAATGACGCCTGGCGTAATGGTGTTATAGTACCCCATTCCGATATAGGTTGCGTAGAGCTTGTTGCGTGATGCTATTTTGCGGAAATCCTGTAAAAATTCATACTCAGATTTTGCTTTTGGAAGATTAAGCGGCTTTGTTAAACGAATGCCTGCCGGTATGGTCTGATCAATCAATTCATCAACAGATGCGGCATTGATAGCCTTCAACATTGACTCGGTTTGTCGGGGATCGGGTCCAATATGCCTGGTTTCAAACTTTTCTATGTATTGTGAATCTATTTTCATCTATAGTGATTTTCGTGTTCTCAAAATATTCGCTTGATACAAGAAGCGCCGCAAAGGTAGTTCTATGCGACAGAATTTACAGTACAGAAAGAATTTCAATCTAATAAAATTCGGCTAAATATTTTTACTTTGGCCATTTCTTCAATCCTGTGGATCTTGCAGGAATAATCATTGAGAATATGAGAAAAATATTGGTCTGGTTTTATCTCTTCGTAAACGTTAGCGGATACGCCCAGAATTTCGAAATTCAAAAATACGGTACCCGGATAACGGCTGCGGATCTGAAAGAGAATCTGGCGATTCTTGCTTCTGATGCTATGGAGGGTAGAGAAACTGGCAAACGAGGACAAAAAATGGCCGCAGCTTTTATCAAGGCTCATTTTGAGGAATTGGGACTAAAAGGCCCGGTAAATGGTGACTATTATCAAGTCTTCGATTTGTATACGACGCGTCCCGGCGAGAGTTATGTGAAAGTGGGGGAGCAACGTTTTAACAACTTCACGGACATAACCTATTATGGCAACAATGACAGCGGAGGTGAAATTTCGCTCCCTTTGATCTTCGCGGGAAATGGGTCTGAAGAAGCATTGCGTCAAGTGGATATAAAAGACAAAGCCATCTTCCTACTCACGGGTATGAATTTTCCGACAAATGAAAGCCTGCGATCGCTGCGCGAGAAAGGTGCCAAAATGATTTTTATCAGTCATACTGAATCTAAGGCTGATTTCAACAAAGTATCAAACCAGATTAAATCCTTCTACGGACCGAGAGACCTGACCTTAAGAAAACCCGCTGACAACGCTACACTACCTGGCGTTTTTGTTGTCTCACCACTCATGTCTGAGAAGTTCTTTGGAGCCTCGAGGGAACAACTGTCGAAAATCATAGCAGATGGTTATAAAAAAAATGCGCTGAAAAAAATTAAACAGGCTGACATAAAGTATCGTACCTCTTCTGGGGTGAAGCCCATAAAGTCAGAAAATGTTCTTGGATTTCTGGAGGGCTCGGACAAAAAGGATGAGTTACTGATCATTACTGCGCACTATGATCACGTGGGTATAAAGCCTAACGGCGAGGGTGATCGGATTCATAACGGTGCCGACGATGATGGTTCAGGTACCGTGGCCGTTATGGAGTTGGCCAAAGTCTTTTCTCAAGCGAAGCAGGACGGTAAAGGACCGCGAAGAAGCATTTTGTTTATGCTGGTAACAGCGGAGGAAAAAGGTTTGCTGGGTTCGGATTATTATACGCAAAATCCAGTGTTCCCTCTAGACAAAACAGTTGTCAATTTGAATATAGACATGATCGGCAGAAGGGATCCACAACACAGCAACAGCGATCCTTATGTATATATTATCGGTGCCGATAAACTTTCAACGGAATTGAACGAGATCAGCGAAGCTGCCAATAAAAAGTACACGAATCTGATCTTTGACTATACATACAATGATGTTAACCATCCCGAACGATTATATTATCGGTCGGACCATTGGAATTTCGCCAGGAAGAACATTCCGATCATTTTTTATTTTGATGGAATTCACGAGGATTACCACAAGCCAAGCGATGAAATTGAAAAAATAGATTTCGATTTACTGACAAAGCGGACACAATGTATTTTTTACACTGCTTGGGAAATCGCCAATAGGGACGAAAGAATTGTAAGTGATAAGCAATAAAGGTTTAAATAAACTCGTTTGCGTTGGGTCTGGCCTTTAAGTCGCTGACAAATCTACGGAATTGGTCTTCTTTATCCTTTTCACATACGATCACAACGTTTCCAAATTCTCCTACAAGATATCCATTAAGTCCCTGCACAACGATAAGCTTATCTGCAGAGCCCTTAATGATACAGTTTCTGGTTTCGTAAGACTGAGCGTTGGCTCTGATAACGTTGTTATTTTCATCCTTGGGAGAGATCTCATGGATAGATGCCCATGATCCCAGATCTGACCAAGTGAAATTGCCCAGGCAGACATATACATTTTTTGCTTTCTCCATGATCCCGTAGTCGATAGATATATTTTTGCACTGCGAGTAAGCAATACGGATAGCCTCCTTTTCCTCAGGTGTTCCGAGTTTAGATTTTATTTCGTCAAAGACCTCAGACATTTCAGGCAGATATTGATGAAAGGCTTTGGTGATTGCTTCCACACCCCAAATAAAAATACCCGAGTTCCAAACGAAATCTCCGCTTTCCAGAAATTTTTTTGCAAGCGACAATTCAGGTTTTTCCGTAAAAGTTTTGACCCGTTTGGCGAAGCTTTTTTCAGTGTGATACTGAATATATCCGTACCCGGTTTCAGGCCTGCTTGGTGCAATGCCGAGTGTAATAAGTTTGTCCTGTGTCGCGGCCTGATCAACGGCTTTTTTTATAACATCCAAAAAGGCCTCCTCTTTCATGATCAGGTGATCAGAAGGCGTCACAACGATAATGGCGTCTTTATTTTTTTGAGCCACCTTGTAGCTGGCATAAGCAATGCACGCGGCTGTGTTTTTACGCATGGGTTCAGCAAGAATTTGATCGTCGCCTATTGCAGGCAATTGCTGACGGACAAGGTGCGCATGTTCTTCGTGTGTTACAACAAAAATATTTTCTGATGGACAAATGGGGAGAAACCTATCGAATGTGGACTGAAGGAGAGTTTTGCCGGTACCCAAAACATCCAAAAATTGCTTGGGCTTAGAGTTTCTACTATAGGGCCAAAAGCGTACTCCGACGCCTCCAGCCATAAGCACTACATAAAGATTCTTATTCATTAATTTGGTTGTAAAGTTCCCGTATCTAACTCTGAACATTTTAAAAAATGTTCAGGACTATCAAACTATTCCCTCTTTCAAAAGATCGTGCAAATGAATAAATCCCGCGATTTGAGAATCGTTCATTACTACTAATTGTGTTATATTATTTTCCTGCATAGTATGCAACGCCACCACAGCGAATTCATCTTTGGCAATTTTTTTTGGAGTGCGTGTCATGATATCAGTGGCCGTAACTTGAGAGAGGTCGGTGTCTTTTTGTAACATTCTGCGCAAATCTCCATCGGTGATAATACCTAGCAAGGTGTTTTTGTCATCAACAACAGCGGTGCAGCCTAAACGTTTAGAAGATATTTCGAGAATGACATCTTTAAGCATTGCGTCGGGTTTAACAATGGGAAGTTCATTATGCGTATAAATGTCAGATACCCGAAGATACAATTGTTTCCCCAAAGCTCCCCCCGGATGATACGCCGCAAAATCGTCTTTTGTGAATCCTCGGAGTTCTAAAAGACAGACAGCCAATGCGTCTCCCAGGGCAGCATGAACGGTAGTGCTGGTAGTCGGCGCCAGATTATGCGGACATGCTTCTTCTGCAATCGTTGCATTTAGTATAAAATCGGCCTGCGTGGCAAGATACGAATTTGTGTTGCTCACTAAGGCAACAAGCTTGGATCCTCTACGTTTGAGTAACGGAATTAATACTTTAATTTCGGGAGTATTTCCGCTTTTAGAAATACACATCACTATGTCTTCGGATTGAATCATGCCAAGGTCGCCATGAATGGCATCCGCCGCATGCATGAAGACGGAGGGAGTCCCGGTGGAGTTGAGAGTAGCGACAATTTTATTGGCTATAATGGCGCTTTTGCCAACGCCCGTTACGACAACGCGGCCTTTTGCAGAATAAATTTCTCTGACACAGGCCTCGAAATTGTCATCAATAAAATTGGTGATATTATGAATTGCTGACGATTCATTTAATAATACGTCACGCGCGATTTGTTTAATATTTTTTGCTAAATTCAATTCCTTTTCAAAATTACTTTGTTGGGAGAGACACAAAGATACAATTTAGGTTTTTTATCAAGATGAAAATGATGTTGGTCGAAGAGAAAGATACACTCAAAGAAAGACTAAAAGAAATTTTTGGTTACAGCCAGTTTAGGGGTAATCAGGAAGCAATCATCCGGAACCTGCTGGATGGCAAAAACACGTTCGTTATCATGCCAACTGGTGCCGGTAAATCATTATGCTACCAGTTGCCTGCGATGGTGCGTCCCGGGCTAGCTATTGTCATCTCACCGCTCATTGCTTTAATGAAAAATCAGGTTGATCAGATGAACGCCTATGGAGTCAATGCGCGTTTCCTGAATTCTACCTTAAGCAAGGGTGAGATCACCAGACTGAAGAAAGATTGCATGAATGGAAACGTTAAACTTCTTTATGTTGCGCCGGAGTCGCTCAATAAAGAAGAGACGATAGAGTTTCTGAAAAAGGTAAACGTTTCATTTGTCGCCATCGACGAGGCACATTGTATTTCAGAATGGGGACACGATTTTCGCCCTGAGTATCGGAAAATCAAAACGATGATTCAAAGCCTTGGCGAAATGCCTGTTATTGCACTTACCGCTACGGCTACACCCAAAGTTCAGCTCGACATCCAGAAGAACCTGCAGATGGAGGAAGCTGATGTTTTCATTTCCTCCTTTAATCGTAAGAATCTCTATTATGAAGTTCGTCCTAAAAAGGAAACGAAAAAACAACTTATCAAATTCTTAAAAGATAATAAGGGAAAGTCGGGCGTCATATACTGCCTGAGCCGTAAAAAGGTGGAGGAGATTGCGCAGCTGCTGAATGTAAATGGTTTCAAAGCGGCTCCTTACCATGCCGGTCTGGATCCGGATGTCAGGATGAAGAATCAGGATGACTTCCTGAATGAAGAGACTGATATAATAGTGGCAACTATAGCTTTCGGAATGGGGATCGATAAACCCGACGTGAGGTTCGTCGTTCATTACGACGTACCCAAGTCGTTAGAGGGATATTATCAGGAGACGGGTCGGGGTGGCCGAGATGGACTGGAAGGACATTGTCTGATGTTTTACAGCCATAACGATCTGAATAAGCTGGAAAAATTCAACAAGGATAAACCGGTACAAGAACGCGAAAATGCACGCACACTTTTGCAGGAAATGGAGTACTATGCAGAGTCGCCTGTATGTCGCCGTAGACAATTGCTCCACTATTTCGGGGAGGAATTTGAACAAAACAACTGCGGCATGTGCGACAACTGCGTACATCCGCGCGAACGTTTTGATGGTACCGATGCCGTTACACTTGTCTTACAAACTGTTAAGCAAACGAATGAACGGTTTGGACTGAATCATCTTGTTAATGTTATCAGAGGTGTTGAAGATGAATATGTAAAAAGCTATGGGCATTTCGACCTCAATGTCTACGGGAAAGGCAGCAACGAAGATGCAGATTATTGGAAGTCTATCATTCGCCAGGCGCTAATATATCAGTACCTGGAGAAAGATATAGAAAATATCGGCAACCTGAGAATAAGCGAACGAGGTCATGAATTTTTAAAGAAGCCGCATGAGATCGTGCTGGCTCGCGATCATGATTTTACGACTGAAATAGAAGAAGAGGAAGAATCGACTGACAAGGGGCCGGTCAATGCCAGAGCTTACGACGTGAAACTCTTCGAGATCCTTAAAACATTAAGAAAGAAGCTTGCAAAAGAAAAGAATCTTCCACCCTATGTGATTTTCCAGGATCCATCGCTGGAAGAAATGGCCACAACTTACCCTACTACAAAGGAGGAGCTGGCACAGGTCAATGGTGTTGGAATGGGGAAGGTTAACAAGTTTGGCGCCAAGTTCCTTGAAGTAATTGAGAATTACGTTGACGAAAATGATATAGAAACAGCCAACGAAGTTGTAGTAAAGTCTTCCGTTAATAAATCCAAAACTAAAATTCTCATCATTCAGCAAATTGACCGCAAGGTTGATCTGGAAGAAATTGCGGAAAAAGCCCGTTTATCATTCGAGGAGTTGCTGACAGAAATAGAAAACATCTGCTACTCGGGAACGAAACTTAATCTCAACTATTATATTGATCAAGTCATTGATCCTCACAAACAGGATGACATTCATGATTATTTTATGAATGCCGAAACCGATAGCCTTGATAAAGCACTCGAGGACGGATCGATGGCGGAGTATTCTGAGGAAGAAGTGAGAATGATGCGTATTAAGTTCATGTCTGAATACGCTAATTAGGATCGATGATAGTCGTTTATCAGTTAATATTAACGGGGTTCGCCCCGTTCACTTTTTTAATGCTCATTTTCAACTGAACCATTGATGACCTTCATATTGCTATTGCGTCAACCGTTGACGCCTTTCGCGGCTATCGATTAACGGATATTGATATTTTATTTCCTCGATTTCGCGGTTATCTTTGGGATTCAACTCAATAGAATCCATGAACATTCTAGTTATCGGCAATGGCGGCAGGGAACACGCGCTGTGTTGGAAAATCAGGCAAAGCCCGATTTGTGAGCAGATCTACGCAGCTCCCGGAAACGCTGGTACCTCGCTGATCGCTGAGAATGTTCCGATTGGGATAAACGATTTTGCAGCGCTGGGGAAATTCTGCCTTTCGAAAGGAGTTAAACTAGTAGTAGTCGGGCCTGAAGGACCGCTCGTGAACGGCATTCGTGATTTTTTTGAGCAGGAGCCGGAATTAAAAGACATTCTCTTAATAGGGCCTGGAAAAGCTGGAGCGCAGCTTGAGGGAAGTAAGGATTTTTCGAAGCAGTTTATGCTCAGGCACCATATACCAACTGCTAAAGCAAGAACTTTCGAGGCATCTGATCTGACGCACGCGATTGACTATATATCCACATGCAAACCACCTATCGTGCTGAAAGCCGATGGACTGGCCGGAGGGAAGGGTGTGATTATAAGTTTGAGCCAGGGAGAAGCAAAGGCTGTAATCAAAGAAATGTTAGTAAACAAGAAGTTTGGCGAGGCAAGCGCAAAAGTGCTGATCGAGGAATTTCTGAACGGTATCGAGCTTTCGGTTTTTGTTTTGACCGATGGACGGGATTACGTTCTACTGCCCGAAGCCAAAGATTATAAACGAATTGGCGAAGGAGATCTCGGGCTTAATACGGGGGGTATGGGGGCCGTTTCACCAGTGTCGTTTGCTACTGCTGCCTTCATGAGTAAGATTGAGGAGACGATAATTAAGCCAACCATCTATGGATTGATTCAGGAGGGAATCGAATACAAGGGTTTCATCTTCGTAGGAATCATGAATGTTGGGGGCGAACCCTATGTAATTGAATACAACGCCCGCATGGGAGATCCCGAGACGCAGGCAGTAATGCCTCGCATAAAAAGCGATTTTGTTGAATTGATGGTAAGCGCCGCAAACGGTGACCTGAAGAACAAGAAAGTGGAAATCGATGAACATCATGCCGTTACGGTCGCACTTGTATCCGGTGGATACCCCGGGGAATATAAGACTGGCAAATCAATCAGAGGGTTGGAACATGAAGTCGATGCTCTCATTTTCCACGGGGGAACTAAAAAACAGAATAACAATGTATTAACAGATGGCGGCAGGGTGTTGGCTATAACTGGAAAGGGAAATTCTTTGGAAGAGGCCCGCAACCAGGTCTACCAAACGGCTTCCCAGGTGTATTGGGAGGGTCTTTATTATAGAAAGGACATCGGACAGGATTTAATGAATTATAAAGGCTAGCAGGATGGGATGCTCGTGTGGAACAACAAAGAACGGAGCCGTCTCGGGATGCAATAATAACGGTGCCTGTAATACCGGCGGTTGTAACAAAATGAATGTTTTTGACTGGTTGTCTAACATGGATATGCCTGTTGAAGACAAATTCAAAGTCGTCGAGGTGAGATTCAAGAACGGCCGGAAAGAATTTTTCAGAAACTCCGAGAACTATAACTTCACCACTGGCGATGCCGTGGTAGTTGAAGTACCCAACGGCCACCATATTGGCTATATCTCGTTGCAGGGCGAACTCGTACGCCTTCAAATGCAAAAGAAAAAAGTCAACAACGACGACGAAATAAAAAAGATCTACCGCCTGGCGCATCAAAAAGATTTGGAAAAATTTGAAGATGTGAAAAAGCGGGAATTGCCGACGCTCTATCGTACGCGCGAGATCATCAGGGATCTCAAACTGGAGATGAAGCTCTCTGATGTGGAATATCAGGCTGACAATATGAAAGCCACTTTTTTTTACTCAGCCGATGACCGGGTTGACTTTCGGGAACTTATTAAATTGTTGGCCAGCGAATTTAGGATCAGGGTAGAGATGCGGCAGATCAGCCTTCGCCAGGAGGCAGGCCGACTGGGCGGCATTGGAGTATGTGGAAGAGAACTTTGTTGCGCAACCTGGTTAAGCGATTTTAAGAATGTTTCCACCAGCGCGGCCCGTTACCAAAACCTGTCGCTCAATCCCAGCAAGCTTTCCGGTCAGTGCGGCAGATTGAAATGTTGCCTTAATTATGAATTGGAAACGTACATGGAAGCTCTTGAAGACATTCCTAAAATTGAAGGCCCACTGCTAACTGAGAAGGGAGATGCTACGCTCCAAAAGACAGATATCTTCAGAAAGATCATGTGGTTTGGATTTAACGAGGAAAATACCTGGTATCCACTCAATATTCAACGCGTTAATCAAATTCTACGGATGAACAACGAAGGCAAGAAGCCGGCCAGCCTGGAAGTGGATGTGGAAGCAGAAAAAATTCCTGTACAAACGCTTAATAGTGACCTTGCCCGCATGGATCAGAAATTCAAAGGCAAATCAAAAAAACGGAAAAAGAAAAAGACTGGGACCGAGGGACGGGACCCTGCCCGCCAAAACCGAGGTAACCGTAAACCCAAAGGGGGAAACCAGCGATGAGGATTTTGGTTTTATCATGTTTGATATGGGCCGTCCTTTCTGCATGTGACCAATCCCGGGTATACGAACAAAACACGGACTTTACTGAGCGTTACTGGCGGGTTAGTGAAAAGCCCGAATTTGAATTTACTATAGAACAGCCGGCCGATCGGTATACTTTGTATGGTAATATTCGAAACTCGGTCTCCTATCCCTACGCGCGAATATTTTTCAACTATTATTTACAGGATTCCACTGGTGCGGAAATCGAAAAAAATTTAGTCACACAATATCTGTTCGATGCGAAGACAGGAAAGCCTTTTGGCAACAGCGGCCTGGGTGATATTTACGATCACAGCTTTGAACTACTAAAGAATTACCAATTTAAATATCGCGGAAAGTACAAGATCAAGTTCGAGCAACTTATGCGCGTTGATACATTGCAGGGAATTCTTGCCGTAGGCGTCAGAGTTGAAAATACTTCAGCAGAATGACAGCCTGCACTTATTCAAAACCCCGCGGTTCTGAAAAATATTTTTCACGGATGTCGTTGTATTTTTTTTCGTCTT
>JAICGJ010000013.1 GCA_025923195.1 Chryseolinea sp. | reverse complement strand
GCCGAAGGCTTAATGAGCACCATACATGCAGTAACAGCCACTCAGAAGACCGTTGATGGGCCCTCAGCTAAGGATTGGCGAGGGGGTCGCGGAGCATACCAAAATATTATTCCCTCCTCTACCGGAGCAGCTAAAGCCGTATCTCTTGTCATTCCCGAGTTGAAGGGAAAGCTAACGGGTATGTCATTTCGCGTACCGGTCGCAGATGTATCGGTGGTTGACCTCACCGTGAGACTGGAGAAGCCGGCGTCCTATGATCAGATTAAAACCGCGATGAAGGAAGCCAGCGAGGGAGAACTAAAAGGCATTTTGGGTTATACCGAGGATGATGTAGTATCTCAGGACTTCCTTGGCGATGATCGTACCTCTATATTCGATGCGAAAGCGGGAATTGCTTTAAATGACAAATTCGTCAAAGTCGTTTCCTGGTATGATAATGAGTGGGGTTATTCCAGCAAACTAATCGATTTGGTACAGGAATTAGCCAAGCTATAACCTGGGTAAGCATTGGGTTATTAGAAGGTGCTTCCTCCGGGGCACCTTTTTTGTTGTTTCAGGTTTTGGTGGACGCGATTGTTAAAGGATCACTGCAATTTTTTATTTTTATGTAAGAAGCTACTTGGGAGGCAAATACGTTATAACTGACGGATGGGCAATTATTACGAGATATTAGGTATCGATCATTCAGCATCCGCTGCCCAAATCCGCGCTGCTTATAAACGTAAAGCCATGCGCTATCATCCTGATCATAACCCGGGATCGAAGGAAGCCGAGGAAATGTTCAAGATGGTGAATGAAGCGTACCATACCCTTTCCGATGCGCTCAAGAAATCGCGTTACGATGCGCATATTAGTCGCGTGTATACAGACACAATCGATTATCAGCGTGAAATAAATAAAATGAGATTTTATCAATGGCAGCGTATGCAGGAAAAGCACTACCGCATTGATAAGGAGTACGTGAAGATTCAGGCTCTTGCGTTTTTGGTGTTTACGGTGATAGCTGGTTTTTGCTTTGCCATCATTCATTCTGCCCAGTATTATACCCAGCAGCGACAATTAGAACAGTTCCTGGCTACAACTAACGCGCTCAAACATGTAGACACTTTATTTAATAAAGGTCAGTTCGATGAAGCCTTTAAAACTATCCAGAAACTAAAGCAGGAGGATCCTTCAGAATACCGGTACAACTATGCGCGCGACAGTTTAGTTAATGCGTTGCGTGCAATGGCAACCAAGAAGTTTAACATCCAGGACTTCGCAGGTGCCGTCGGCTATTATATTACCCTCAGGAATCACGAGAACCCCGCTTCTTTTGAAACCATTCGCCAGATCTCCATGTGCCAGTATTACCTTGGCAACTATAAAGAATCCCTTAATGCATATAAGCAGCTCCATAACTTAAGACCCTATAATCTTGAGCTCGTCTATCGTATTGGAATGTTGAATCTTGAGAAACTCGAAAACCCCGAAGAGGCCTTGTATTATTTCAGTTACGGCAAGAAGGTATTTAAGGAAAATCTAACAGAAATATACGGAGCGGCCTTCGAAGTCATAATGGACCCGAATGACGCGCCGGATATCTATTTTGACTTATTCGAAGCGAGAGCTCGCGCTAATATCCAGCTTGGCCACTTTGACGAGGCCGTCACAGATTGTAATTGGGCGATCTTTCTGAGGCGCGATCGTAGCAACCCCTATCTGCTGCGTGCCGTAGCAAATGAACAGCGCAGAAATTTTGACAATCTTTGCACAGACCTGAGCAAAGCAAAGAAGCTTGGCTCTCCCGACACCGAAGCATTGGCAAGAAAATATTGCCGAAGAGTGAACTAGATACTCGTCGCGGCGACGGTAGCGCAGACTTATCTTTTAAGGTATACGCCGATGCCGAAGTTAGGCGATGCCAGGATGTTTTTTCCTGAAAATGCAAATCCTGCAGATCCTGAAATCCCCCACTTGTCGTTCAATGCGTACCCTATTTCAATCATGGGCGACACATATTCCGTATTATTAGAAAAGATCCCATTGTTTTCTGATAATTCATCTTTTCCATTATACAATGACTCGACAACATTGAGTTTAGCAATTGCGGTTATCTTTTTTAAAAAGGTATATCCGATCTCGAATCCATACCTTATTTCATCGGAAAAATCTTCCGTCCGATTGTTGAACGCTACGTAGGCAGAACCATACAGGGGCGCAGGATAAAGCGACCCACTTACATCGAATTTGATCATCTGGTTGAACTCGCCATCGCCCGTTTGAAGTATTTGTCCCTCGCCGCCGGCTGTCTCGCCAATAGGAAGACCGAAGGCCACGGTCGCGCTAAGCACAATGGGCTTGTTAACGATTAATCCATATTTGAAAGCTACGTCAGTATCACCCAAGGCATTTACCGCATCTCCGGGAACTACGTTTCCGCTGGGCTGGTACCTTTCTTCATTCAAGGTATTTCTAACAAAAAACGGAAAGTAAAGAATGCCTGTCAATCGATTGCTGATCCCATACTCACCATAAAAACTTGTGGTGTATAGCGCAGTAGTTCGTATTGCTACTATGTCCCCTTCCGGGCCGTAGAAAGAGTCTGAAATGATCCAATTCTGGCCAATCTTATAATAACCCTTGCCCTTAGGCTGTGGCCAGCCGCCGCCCGCATAGCCCCAGAGCGATACCGACATAAAAAGCAGAAGCAGTATGGTCGTTTTTTTCATCATATTTTAGTTGAGGTCAGCATACCCGAATGTTACGCGAGCGGGCTTGCACAAGATGATGACATACCGGTAATCGAATAACCCGACGTCGGGATAAAGCGAAGTTACGTTGAATGTCTTTGCACCATTCGTTGAGATCTGACCAAGCTCAAGGCCACTCGAAAATGTCGCAGAGCCGGAAGTGGAGTTCGACAGGTACACGAATGTTCCGAGTGCAAAGCTGGTCTTGAAATTGTCATTGAATTCCAGCACGAGCATCCCATCAGTCTCGCGAAGAGCCGCCATTCCCTCAGCGTTATATCCTCCCGCCGGAACAAATGTGCCTGACCGGCTTGAGCCGATGACAAACTCAACAGAGTTACTCTTAACATTTTCGCATTTAGCATGGACACCAGCTAATCCGTTGGCTACCGCAGTAGCGACACCCTGCCCGTTGACGACTACTATAGAGGAGTTCTCGCTAAACCACTGTATCTCGCGCCCGGACAAGATCTCTCCGCTGATATTTCTTACAGTCGCCGTTAATGCAAGACTTTCACCAACCTCCAGTATGGAACTAGCGGCTGAACTAATCTCTACGGTAGCAACCGAACTTGCATTTGCCACAACAGTAATGTTTACAGCTTCGCTTACTGCAGTCTTGAAGGATGCTGTCACCTGAGCCTGTCCGGGTTGATTCGCTGTCACAATCCCGTCTTCATTGACAGTGGCAACTGACGCAGCAGAAGAAGTCCAGGTTATATCGACCTGCTCTTCAACACCATATGCATTAAAATATCGTGCGGAAAGTTGCGCCGAATAGGTCGGCATCAAGGCTACCTGGCCGGGCTCGACTTCTATCCGCTCACCAACCGTTGGATCTTCAAGGTAGTCGACGCCGATGCAGCCGCCGAAAAAGAAAAACGTAAAGAATAAAGTTGCAGTTGTTGATTTCATCTTCTCTAACGCTGTGAATCCCAAGGTCTGAAGATTTTAAGCAGCCAGCTGGTTTTGTAGATGGCCCTTACTTCGCGTATTTTTAACCTAAATTAGAGCAACCCTGACTTCGAGGGAGTCATACAAACGACAAAACAGTATGAATGAGAATACGAAAGAACATCTTGATTCGGTGAAGAAGAGTTACTTCAACATCCTGGCCCTCTTTTTGGGAAATGAAAAGATTGAAAGCCGCTTCCTGAGATGCTTGCTAAAATGGGGCTTTCAACTAAATTTCAAGAGCGATGACCTAAAACAAGCAAACATTGACATTTCTGATTTGAAGTTTCTTTCCATCAATGACAAAGTGGTGAAACTGGAAGCGATATACCATTTAGTGTACATGATCTATCTCGACGAAGTCGTTGAAGATGTAGAGCTGGAGGTTGCTACGATCTATGCCTCTGCACTGGGATTTAAGTCGTCTGTCGTGAGCGACCTCTTTAAATCCATCGCTACCGAGCCCTTTGATGAATCGAGGATACGCAACGTACGTCAGGAAGTATTGGACTTTTTAAAAGTAACTGAAACGTGAGAAATAATTCGCGCTATACTATACTATAAGTCAAATCATTTAATAGTCTGATAATTTTGTGATTACATTTCAAGCGCTCATGTAACATTTCAGGATTAAAAAGTATAGTTTCTAAAAATTTCTAAAAAGAAGCAGAGAATATGCCTTCACAAAAAAGGCAGATAAAAACTTTCTAACACTGCGAGTTGGTGCGAGTACCTCCGTTTAGTCGAAGCTTCATGCCGTTAAATGAACTATTTCAATGGCTGAAAAATCGGCCCCCTGGAAATTGGGGGGCACAGGAATTTTGTCTGTACCCTCCTCTATTTTAATTGATAATTATAAGTGTACCGATGTAGGATTTGTACAGATTCAGGGTGGCAAGGAGTATCAGGTTATGCCGACATTTGAATTATCAAGGACGACAAAATAAACCTCCTATGGCTTATACCAGTAATATAAACTACAGCAACTATAGACCGGCTTCCAAGATGAATCCAAGGTTAAGGCAATTAGCAATCTTATCATTGGTAGTACTCGTCGGTATGATCGTATCCATTTCCGTCAATGTGTAATTGAATGAAATAAAAATATTTTTTAATCGCCTAGCCCATTTTTTAAAGGCCCCCCATTTTAGTGGATGTTTAGTTTTTTTGATCCCGCGCCTCCGCGGGATTTTTTTTATTCCATCCCTTCTATTCCTTAGTTTTAGGAAATGGACTTCAGTCAGGCAACATTCTTCACCCACCTAGCGCAGACGACCTCATCACCCTATTTAATATCTGTAAGTTACGCTGAAGGTATTTATATATATGATACTGACAATAAGCGCTATACAGATTTGATCTCGGGTATTGGTGTAAACAATCTCGGGCATCGGCATCCCACAATCGTCAAACGAATCAAGGAACAGGTAGACAAGCACCTCCATGTCATGGTGTATGGAGAATATATCCAATCTGCCAGCAATACGCTGGCAAAAAAGCTCGTAAGTCTGTTGCCGGATAATCTGAATTGCTGCTACTTCGTAAACTCGGGAACAGAGGCAAATGAGGGCGCGTTAAAACTGGCAAAGCGGTACACCGGCCGGACGCACATCGTGTCATGTTTCAAGTCATATCATGGAAGCACTCATGGCTCCTTAAGCGTTTCAGGAAATGAAGCAAAGAAGCAGGCCTTCCGGCCTCTACTTCCTGACATAGATTTCATAAACTTCAATGATCCCACAGACCTGGACCTGATTACGGATAAAACAGCCTGTGTGATCCTTGAAACCGTTCAAGGGGATGCCGGCGTACGGATTCCCTCCATATCTTATATGAAGGCACTGCGACACCGGTGCAACGAAACCGGGGCACTTTTAATCCTAGACGAAATTCAATGTGGCATGGGTAGAACAGGGACGTTATTTGCGTTTGAACAATTTGGGATATCGCCCGATATTCTAACAATAGCTAAAGCGTTCGGCGGCGGATTACCTATCGGGGCCTTTATATCAGACAGAAAGATAATGGCGACGTTGACCCATGATCCAATGCTTGGCCACATAACGACATTCGGAGGCAATCCGGTTTGCTGCGCGTCAGCTTTGGCTACGCTCGAGGTAATAGAGAACGAACGGCTGCTGGATGACGTCGAAGAAAAGGGAAGGCTGTTCGAAAGTTTGCTCCGCCATCCAAGGATCAAAGCCGTTAGGAGGATTGGTCTATTGTTTGCCCTAGACTTTGAATCACCAGAGATCGTAACCAGAATTGTACATAGCGCGAAAGAACTTGGCGTCATCTGCTACTGGTTTCTCTCTCACCCATACAGTTTTCGCATAGCCCCGCCTTTGACGATTACAAAAAAACAAATCGAGGAGTCATGCAAAACCATTTTAATGGCCATTGATAATACCTAACTTCGTTCATGTCGACTCTTAAACCATTTGATCGCCTTGACTATATCTATAAATTATTGGTGGTCATAGCTCTCACCATTACGGCAACCATCCTGGCCAGCGACATTGTAGTTCCGCTCGCGTTTGCCGTGTTCCTTGCTATTGTTATGCTTCCGATAGTTAAAAAGCTTGAAAAGCGCAGATTAGGCACTGCACTGTCAATCACCATCGTATTAGCTGTGACAGTCGTCATAATGGGTCTGTTGATTTGGCTGGTTGTAAGCCAGGTTGTTGGATTGATCAACGACCTTCCTAACCTACAGGCAAAATTTGAGGCGTTTATCAACGAGGTTAGTGGCAGGCTAAGGCAGGATTTCGGCATTAGCACCTCGGAACAAAATAAGTTCCTGGCCGAATCAGTGCGCACGGTCAGCAAATATTTAGGTGATGTTTTGATTTCCACTACCAATACGCTGTCCGTATTAATTCAAATCCCCATTTACATTTTTTTGGTTTTGATTTACCGGGATAAGTTCAAGGACTTCTTTTTAAGTCTCATTCCGGGTGACAGCGAATTTGTTTGGAAGAAGGACATGGAAAGAGTAATTCAGGGATACATCTCGGGTCTAACTTGGGTGACCCTTATTATTGCATCATTAAATTGCATTGGGTTGCTGGCCCTGGGAATTGATCATGCCATTTTTTTTGGAATACTCTCAGGGGTGCTTACGATTATACCATACGTAGGGATCATCATTGGCGCTTTGTTTCCGCTGCTCATGGCGCTCATTACAAAAGATAGTATCTGGTATGCCGTTGGAGTGGTTATCGTGTTTGCGGTGGTTCAATTTTTGGAAGGGAATTTTATCACGCCACGCATTACTGGATCCAAGGTCAGCATAAATGCCCTGGCTGCGATAATCGCCTTAGTTCTTGGGGGAAAAATATTAGGCATTGCCGGTATGATCCTCGCGGTACCCGCAATTGGAGTACTTAAAATTCTGCTCGCGCATTCCGATCATCTGAAACCCTTCGTAATTCTGTTGGAAGATAAAGACCGCGGTGTCAACAGCAGTGCCGAGAATGCCCCTCCGAAATTGGCTGAAAAAAAGATTGAGAAGGAACAAGAAAAAGTCGAAAACCTTCCCTGATCGAAGTCTACAATTGGACACAAGATCCGTCAATCACAATTTCTCGACTACAAGATTATGGTTTGTATAAATGCATATATCAGCCGCTATGTTCAGGCTTTCGCGGACAATTTCTTCAGCTGACAAGTGTGACGCATGTTTTTTTAATGCAAGCGCAGCGGCTTGTGCATACATGGCCCCTGACCCTATCGCCGCGACGTGATTGTCAGGCTCCAGCACATCCCCCGTACCGGATAGCACCAGGAGCTCTTCTTTGTTGGCTGTGATCAGCATTGCCTCCAGTCGACGCAGAAAGCGATCCATACGCCAGTCCTTCGCCAATTCAATAGCAGCACGCTTCATATTTCCTCCGTAAGTGTTGAGCTTTTCTTCAAAGCGCTCTATCAAGGTAAATGCATCGGCGGTGGAACCGGCAAAACCCGCTAACACTTTACCGTCCTGCAGTTTTCGTATTTTCCGCACATTGCTTTTTGCAACGTAGTTACCCATGGTAGCCTGGCCGTCGCCTCCAATCGCGATTTGTCCGTTGTGCAGAACGGCAATGATGGTAGTAGCATGAATTTTTTTCATAGGGAATAAAAATAAAAAGCCCTGGATCGCTCCAGGGACTTATCGATAGTTATTAAATTAAAATTCTCACGGGGTCCTCCAACAAGCCTTTAAATGTTTTCAAGAACGCAGCTCCAACTGCGCCATCTACGGCGCGATGGTCGCACGACAACGTAACTTTCATCACATTGCCGGGTACGAGTTGTCCATTTTTCACAATTGCCGTTTCTTTAATTCCACCAACAGCCATGATACACGCATCGGGGGTATTAATAATAGCGGTAAATTCTTCGATGCCAAACATTCCTAGGTTCGAGACAGTGAACGTACTACCCTCCCACTCGGAAGGTTGGAGCTTTTTATCATGCGCTTTCTGCGCCAGCTCTTTTACCTCTGTGGCTATGTGAGAAAGAGATTTATTGTCCGCAAAGCGTATCACAGGAACGAGTAGTCCGTCTTTAACCGCGACGGCGACCCCGATATGGATATGATGATTCTTTCTCATCTTATCTCCAAGGTAACTCACGTTAACATCAGGATGCTGGCGCAAGGCGGCTGCAGCCGCTTTGATCACCATGTCATTAAATGAGATCTTAACAGGACTAACTTCATTAATGCTCTTCCTGGCTTCAACGGCTTTGTCCATATTGATTTCCATCGTCAAATAAAAGTGGGGAGCAGTAAACTTGCTTTCCGACAAACGCCTCGCGATTGTCTTGCGCATTTGTGAAACTGCAACCTCTTCAAAACTTTCTTCTCCAACGACTTTTGGCAAACTCACGAGAGCCGGCCCACCTTTTGGCGCAGCAACTTGCGGCGCTGGCTTGTAGTTTTCAACGTCTACCTTCGTGATACGTCCATTTTCTCCTGAGCCCGTAATCTTTCCCAGATCATATCCTTTATCCTTTGCCAGCTTCTTTGCCAGCGGCGAAGCTTTGATGCGCCCGTTTGAAGCATGGGAGGCTTCTGCCTCCGCAGGTTTGGTTTCCGTTGCAGCAGCACCTTCTTGCTTTGGGGGAGCAGGTGGCGCGGGTTCACCAGACCCCTTTGCCTCATGCGCTTTTAACAAGGTCTTCCAATCGGCGTCCTTTTCGCCAATTATTGCAAGCACACCATTGACTGGAATTGCTTTACCGGCCTCAACACCAACATACAGCAAGGTGCCCGCGTTATAGGATTCGTACTCCATAGTAGCCTTATCTGTTTCGATCTCAGCCAGCAGTTCATTAGCCTTCACCGTATCGCCAACCTTTTTGTGCCAGGCAGCTACGACGCCTTCGGTCATCGTATCACTCATCTTCGGCATCAAGACGATCTCCGCCTTGATTCCCGATGTATCAATTGCAGTAGCGGTCGCTGTTTGCGCTTCCGATGGCTTAGGAGCAGTTTTGCTTTCCTCAGACTTATTTTCGGTTGCTTTTCTTTCTGGTGCAGGTTCCTCTCCGTTACCGGCACTTTCCAATAAACTCTTATAATCTTCACCAGGGTTGCCGACAATCGCAAGTATGTCGTTGACAGCAACGGCTTTACCTTCCTCCACTCCCAAATACAATACAGTTCCCGAATTAAACGACTCGTAGTCCATGGTCGCCTTGTCTGTCTCAATTTCCGCCATCAACTCCCCAGACTTGATGGTATCGCCCACCTTCTTATGCCATTTGGCTACCACTCCTTCTGTCATGGTATCGCTCATTTTGGGCATTCGTACTATTTCTGCCATTGGTTTTTGAAATTACCTTGTGGTTTTTTAGAAAGGCCAAAAATAGGTTTAATTAAACCGATTTTCAAGCACTCAGAAGGCGATATTCCCGATCACTACTTCAAAAACCACACCGCTGTCGTTATACATATTTGCAAAGCGATAGGTAGACCGGAAACCCAACTCGAATTTCGGCAGGAATCTCATGACATTGAAATCAAATGTTGTTTCAACCCCCACTGACTGGTAGGTCTCATCCGTTTGCAAGGCATACACGACAGGTGAACTTGGTTTGTAGTAGTAGACATTGCCGGTACCTTGACCGTAGTCAAAAAAGAGATTTGCCTTGATGCGTTGTATGTTCAACACTGGACCTAGCGCGATGTCAGGATACCATAGGGGCAACGCATAATTAGCGGACATGGAAACAAATTTTTCATCGGTCGGATAGCTATGCGCCCGGGGCTTCGCGATCATATTTCTGAAAATATAGGTGTTGGTTTCAACGCCTTGGAAACTTTGCTGATAACCTACCCGGGCGTAAAGGAAATGATGCTTAAAAAATCCGGGGAAATATAGGGACATTTGGCCGGCAAACTGCCAAGCTTCAAAGTCTCCACCATAAGGTGTGTTATAAAAATTCATAGTCAGCGACTGGCCCCATCTTGGCAAAAAATCGCGATGGCTACGCTTTAATAAATTTGAAAATGCAAGCGAAGCGTGATTGTAAATCAGATCGCCATTGTTCAACTGGTCTTTATAGATGAATCGCAACGAATCGAATGCCGGCACCGCCCTCGCCGGACCATCATAGACCACCTGACCATTCCTCGTTGTTAAATTTCTGAATTCGGTCGTTCGGGTAAAACCAATACCGTTACCGATAGTCAAGTTCGATATGTACTTCGAATTGGTCAGATTGAAAGGGATTCGAAATCCTCCTTCCGTAGTGAACTCATTCCATGAAAACTCGACATCATACGAATTATAACTCTCATCGTTTTCTCTATCACCCGTGCGAAAGCTGAGATCAAGAATTGGATACAGGCCCTGGTAACTTATCCCCGCGGACCAGGATGAAGTACCTTCATTAATATCATACATGTATCCAGCCGAAAGTGAGGTCGTGCTTAGGATATCACGCGATGCAATTCCAACATTGATCTGCGCCAGATCATTGGTCACAAAAGCGCCCCAACTATAGGGATTGACAAGCCCTTTCAACTTTGAATACCGCATCACTGCATGGCTAGTGGCGGGGACACTATCAAACAAGTGCGTTCTTCCTTCCTGTTCCACCAGATGTTGGTACAGCGCTTTGGGACCGGGACTCGAGGCCTCAAATATCTTCCAGGTTGACGCATCAAGTGGAATATTGACAACATCCAATCCGTTTCGTGTCTGTTCATTATAGTATATCGTTTTTCCGTCAGTGCTAACGGCTGGATTATACGCTCCATACTTACTGGTTGTGACCTGATACCGGACCCTCGTCGCTGTGTCGTAGGCATAAATATTATCAATACCCGTTATGGGAGAGTTGAATAAAATATAGTTTCTAAATACTATTGGATGTCCAACATTTTCATGGCCCAGGGTGAGAAGATCTTGAGACGACCCGTCGGACACGTTAATGACGGAAATTTTCTTTCCATTACTAAAAGTCTTGATTACGAGAATCGACTTGCCATCCGCAGACCAGCGCGGCATTGATAAAAACGCATTCTCCGTGTTTGTGAATGTCTTGAGCTTTCTCCCTCTTGCCACATCAAACAATTGCAACGATACGTTGTAGTCATTATCGGACTCAACCGCAGCGACCATCGTGCCATCGGGCGATAAGCATGGACCACTTAACCTTGACCGACGATTGCCAATTACCTTCCTGTACTTTGACGACATATTATAAACTTTGACCACGGAATAATTTCTTACGGCCCACCTAGGATCGTAACCATATTCACTCCATACAATTCTATCTCCTGCAACGGAAAGCATACCCGCATCATTCACAAAGCCGGGTGTGAATATTTTATGTTCCTTCATGTCCTTGTCCAGAATCACGAATTTTTCGATGTCTCCTATGCCACGCTTCATTACCAAAACGCGATCAGCGGAGACCGGTTGGGGATAAAGATAGTCCGTGTACGCCCGTGTTTTTCTTCGGTTAACATTCTTGAACGCCGTGAGTTGCAATGCATCAACTTCCGCTTGCCAGTCCCTTCTCAGATCTGCAGCCATATCTTGGAAGAGGTCTGATACATATCGGCCTGTCTTTTTGTGAATCGCGTTAGAAAATGTAAATGGAACGAACGGGACACTCCAGGCCCTGGCTGTAATGTCCGCCCAAATGTGCGGATCCTTGGATTCCCGTCGAAGATGACTTACCATAAAATATCCCAGGACATAATGATTGGGAATCTGATGCTTGTAAGACCGGAGGTATTGCTTGTGATAGTTGAATGTCCTTCCTTCCATCAAGTTTGTCTTGAACACCAGTCCGAAATTTGGTATCCTCCCGCGGCCGCTGGGTGTAAGCGCAGTTTCCGTTACCACCGCATCTCCTTCCCAAAACCAGGCGGGTACAGCGGCCTGGGCAAAGCCGGCCAAGGTAGTGGGCCCGAACAGATAATACATCACCTTATTAAATCCGCGTGTAGCGTGCTGGTATTGTACAACGTGCCGGTATTCGTGTGCAGCCAGTAAGTTCAACCAATCATTTGTACCTATAAAATTATAGTCCTGCGGGGGCATTGTGAAGAACTCAGACCTGCGGGGTAAGATCGATACGAAGCCATTCGATTCCGACGACTGATTTTGCAGAATTACGGAAATTCTCTTGGGGTCCGAACCAAGGGTACGGGATTCGGCACTGCGGATGTGTTCTAAAGTGTTGGCCATCCGTTGGGCCTGCTGATCAAACCCTCGCGGAAAAACAATCCGAAAATGATCGGTATTAATTTGCGACCATCGAATTGATGTCGGGTTGTTTTCTAATACTACCTGTGTCCAACCATGCTGACATACAAAAAGGACCAACAAGAGCAGCTCGATTCTTTTCATCCTGGGTAATTTCCAAATGAAATATGAAATTCCCTTTCGTGAAAAACAACTATAAACTACTCTTTAATCTCAATCTCGCTAACATGGAGGGCACTTGCCTGGAAGAATCCTAACGCGTTATTGCTGAGATTGGTCCGTGAATTTGCCGGGGGTTGACTAAATAATCCGCCATCGCTATTCAGTAGGCTTTGCAAGTCACTATAAAAAACAAACGCAGTTCTTGAAATACTAAAGATCTCGCAGCGTGCTACATCGCCTGGCGCGAAGTAGATCGGCGAACTAACACCGTCGATGCTTTCACCGAGAACTTCGTCGTCGCTGAAATAAATATCTGTATCAAAATCTAGCTTCAGGGAATCGTTTCGGTAAAACTTGAATAGGTAATAGTCCTTAGTATCTTGTGGTTCCTTAGCATAGATAAGCACCTCATAAAATTTCCCCGGATCTTCCGGATCCTCTCTTTCCTCCTCATCTATCCGATATGACAGGGAATCGATGGGCGTGACACGGAACAGTTTATCCTGGGCTTCATATATCTGACCATCTATTGTTACCGTTAAAAAATACGTCTTGCCAACCTCCCCGATAAAGGGTACCTGCGGCAAGTAATAGCCAGCAGAATCGTCTAAGTTTCCTGGATTATGTACAAATGGAAAGTCATTTCCCGCATCGTCGCTTACGCTTACTGTAGCATTTGTAACCCTGGGCGTCTTTCCTGATTCATAAAAACCATTGGACCTCGATACTTTTACATATTGATGACCTGCTGCATTCGTTACCTGCCCTTCGATGATGACACGCGACTCACCCTGGTTAACGTCGAGCCTGACAGGCTCATCGCATGACCAGAAAATCGACGAACAAATAATTATGATAAATAAGTTTTTCATACTGTATTCTTCAAAATTTAAAGTTGTAAGTAATAGAAGGCAGGATGGGGAAAAGATAGATCATTCGTGCTTCCTTCGTGTTACCATCGCCAATTACGTCTCCGTCATCATTTTTGGTTATCCGGGTATAGATCGTAAATGGATTTTGACGGTTGTAAGCGTTGTATACTGAAAACACCCACTGACCTTTCCAGCGCCGGTTAGCATTCTTGGCAGGTGTGTACGTGGCTGATAGATCCAAGCGATGGAATGCTGGCAGCCGATAGCCGTTTCTTTCTGAGATAACATCGGGATGATAGTTCTGATACTCAAACTTTCCCGTCGGGAGGGTGATCGGCCGGCCTGTGCTGTAGGTGAAAGTCGCTCCAAGCGTCCATCGGCTGCTCATATCGTATGCTGCTTGAATATTGACGACGTGTCGTCGGTCATAATTTGCAACAAAAGATTTGTCAAGGTTGACTCCAGGAACCTTGCGCATGGCTTTGGATAACGTGTACCCTACTGATCCTGTGAGTTTCCCGCGGGTCTTATTCAGCATAAGTTCAATGCCATAAGACCATGCTTTACCTTGCCGGAATTCCGTAGATAGATCTTCATTAAAGAAGATATCAGCATTGTCTGCAAAATCCGTTACATTTTTTATATCCTTATAGTATGCCTCAGCGGAAAATTCATACATGTTGTCTTTGAAATTCTGAAAGTAACCTACTGCAACTTGATCGGCTAACTGAGGTTCCAGATAGTATCCGCTGGGGTTCCAGGTGTTGAATGGAACGGGTACGGTGCCGGCTGCAATGAGGTGTGTGTTCTGAACCATGCGGTTGTACGAGATCTTTGCCGACTGCTCGTCAGAGATGATGTAACGAAGCGCGGCACGGGGTTCAATATTTACATAGGTTTTAATATTCTTCCAGGCTCCATAGTGAAGTGTATCCGTTCTGTTAATATTGATATTATCCTGAGGATCTTCATATAAGTATACATCGCTCTTCCCGACATTTTGAAAAATGGACAGTCTGAATCCGTAGTCAACAGTCAGCCGGTCCGTGAGCCGGTACTGATCGCTGATATAAAATGCATGATCCAACGCATACATGTGCTGCAATTCCACCTCCGAAAAGATGGAGCCGCTTGTGTTAGGAGATATTCTCCCGGGAGAAAACCTCCTGCCGGTAAGGTGATAGCCAAAGGCGAGTTCATGGTTTGTGCTGATGAAGTATGAGAGGTCATTCTTGACACTGAGCTCCTGAAGGTTGGAGAGCCATTGAAAGCCCTGCACAGGATCCTCCAGCTCCAATTTGTAATCGAAGTTGCTAACAATAACAGAGGTGTTGGAAAACAATCGGTCATTGAAGAGGTGATTCCAGCGGAAAGTGCCTGTAATGTTTCCCCACGCAAACCCAAACTCATCTGAAAAATTGAAGACATCACGGCCCGCGTAGAAGGCGACAAAAAAACGATTCTTGTTATTCGTTTTCCAATTTATCTTTGCATTGATGTCATAGAAATGAACGAGGTTATCTTCATTGGCAGCCTTAAGGAATAAATCGACATAAGAGCGCCGGGCTGACACGATAAAGGAACTCTTCTCCTTCGTGATCGGGCCCTCGACCATTATGCGGCTTGCCATGGTTCCTATGCCCCCTGCAACATTCAGATTCTTGTTATTGCCATCTTTAGTACGCACCTCTAGAATCGACGAAAGGCGTCCGCCAAATCGCGCCGGGATTCCTCCCTTATAAAGCTCGGAGTCTTTGATTACGTCTGCATTGAAAACAGAAAAAAGTCCGAACAAGTGGGAAGGATCGTAAATCGGTGCCTCGTCGTTTAAAATCAAATTTTGGTCGGCGCTGCCGCCTCTAACGTAAAAGCTAGACGTACCTTCGCCTGCGGTAATTACGCCTGGCAGCATTTGGATGTTCTTAATGATATCAATTTCCCCGAACAGGGCGGGCAGTTTACGAACCCGGTTCAAGTCCAGCGTATTTTTGCTCATCTGTAATGACACAACATTTTCGTCTATTCGCTTATCCGAAATAACAATCTCCTGAATAACGGTTGCTTCATTCTGAAGTTCGACATTGAATGCAACGTTGCCGCTAAGCTCTTTGGTTACGGACTGAAACTTGTAACCCACGTAACTGAACTGTACTTCATACGTGCCTACCGGAACGGTGATGGAATAAAAACCGTAAGCATTTGTTATGGCTCCTGCTTTTAGTTGAGGTATGTAGACCGTTACACCTATTAATTCCTCGCCGTTTTCTGCATCCTTTATATATCCGTTAAGCGTTGCTTTCTCCTGACTAAATCCAACTGTGGTAACCAAAATAAAAAGTGAAACGAATAAATTTTTAATCATGGCAGAAAGATAATTTAGGGTGAGACAACCAATTCTGCACTCACCCCTACAGAACGTACGTAAAAAAATCAATTTCTTGTCGAATAGCTTAGATAGTGGACGGATAAATTATTAAATGGTTACCTTCGTCAACGGATAAATCTTGCTTTTCTTACGGGATGCTGAAAAAATTAAAAAGGCTTTACGAGGAGTATAAGCCCTATGTGCGAGTAGATCTCATTATGTATGGCGTGTTGATCTTATCGATCATCTTGTACTTTATAATAAGTTCGATCTTTTTGTAAGCATAAAAAAAGCCATTACCAAGGCGGTGATAACGGCTTTATCCGGATTGAAATGCGAGGAGTATCCTCTCGTATTTCTTTTCCAAATACTAAAGGCGAGTTACTACAAGTGGGCTGCCAAGTTCAACAAACCGTAAGTCAGCACCATTGAAATGGCAATTCTTAACAAAGTCTTCATAGAATTATTGAACGTTTAGAATGTTTTCAAAATCTTCATTAAATCAAAAATTTCCTGCCTGCTTTTTCCCACCCGTTGATAAAGCGAGTTATCCATCACATTTTGTTTGGCGCTGTCATCCACTACAAATGCACGTGTTGTTTTAAAATTCGTTGCATTTTTCGTTTCATTTTTTTTGAATAGGCGTTTCATAGACATCGTACTAAGGTTTAATGACTAGTTTGGCTTTTATCACGCCGGAAATAATAATGCCCAATCCGATGGCGGGCAGTCAGACACCTAACCAATTGATAATAAGACATTTATTGAACACCGAAAATCTAAAAGGAGCGTAGGGAGGGGAAAAAATTCTACACTGTTGAGGACATGTACCCGGTTTCGCGGTAACAAAAAAGCCCGGAAGTTCCGGGCTTGCTATGTGTTCATTGGCTATGGTTTAGACGCTAACTCTCTTGGGATGTCGTTGCCGTGCTGACGGAGCCTTCAGGTCTTCATCGGAGATCTTCGGAAAGAAGACCTTGGCAAGCTTTACGGCGATGAGTACAAATATTCCGTAAGCTAGAACAAAGGATAAAATGATAATAAATAAGTCCATAAGCTTTTTAGGTTCATTTTTGATGATTGTCGAGAAAATATGGTGCCAGTCGCCGATCGCGGTGGAAACACGGGCCCTGCGAGCCTCAAATCGGGCAAAAATTCGAGAATTGCCTCTTAAAAGAGCCATAGTCGTGTCGAATTAAGAAACAGTTTTGGCCATTTTTTCCAAATTGAGACTTATTTCGATGGTACGCCGACATTTGATACGGGGAAAAAAATCATCGATATTTCGCAGGCATTCCTTAGATGTTGAAAATCGACAGTCATACGCATATTCTACCTAGAAAACTTCCTAATTGGAGCGAAAAATTTGGCTACGGCGACTTCATCTACCTCCAACATCACAAGAAGGGTTATGCTAAAATGATGCGGGGGAATCAATTCTTCCGAGAGATTAAAGAGAATGCGTGGAATCCAGAGGTCAGGATCAAGGAATATGAGAAATTTAATACACAAGTCCAGGTGGTGTGTACCATTCCCGTCATGTTTTCATATTGGGCCAAATCCTTCGATTGCCTTCAAATTTCAAAATTTCTCAATGACCACATTGCTGATTTGATTGAAAAATACCCGAAAAACTATTTAGGCCTCGCCACCATCCCAATGCAAGACAGCGAGTTGGCAATCCAAGAACTGGAGCGAGCAAAAAGCTTAGGATTGCATGGTATCCAGATCGGATCAAACATTAATGAGCTGAATCTAAACGAGGAACGGTTCTTCCCAGTCTTTCAAGCCTGCGAAAAATTAGGGATGGCGATTCTGGTGCATCCCTGGAACATGATGGGTCAAAATCATATGCAACGATATTGGCTGCCCTGGCTGGTTGGAATGCCTGCGGAAACGTCGCGCGCCATTTGTTCCATGATCTTTGGTGGAGTTTTTGAGAGGTTGCCAAAGCTACGCGTTAATTTTGCGCACGCCGGCGGATCGTTTCTTGCGACTATCGGGAGGATAAAGCAGGGCTTCGACTGCCGGCCTGATCTTGTTGCAATTGATAATCCCGTCGATCCAAAAAAGTACTTGGGTAAATTTTGGGTTGACAGTATAACGCATGATGCGCTTATGCTTGAATATGTCTTGAAACTACAAGGTTCAAAAAGAATCACGCTAGGATCCGATTATCCGTTTCCACTTGGTGATCTTCAAATCGGAAAATTCATCGAAGAAATGGATCTGGATGATGGTGTCAAAGAAGATATTTTTCATAATGCGTCCCTTGAGTGGCTCAATATCCCAAAAGAAAGATTTAACTGAGATGCGCTATTTGATTTGCACTTTATTGCTTGTTATACTGGTGTGCGACAGCTTTGGTCAACGAACGAGCGTCGAGGATTACAAGTTGCAACAAGAGCAGATGAAAAAATCGGGGCTGCTTCAGCAAATGGATTCCGGCGTTTATTACATGGATATCGGTGATCACGTGACAGCTGATGCTAAATTCCGCTATGTGCTTGAAAACATTAAAAGCGTTCCCTCCGATCTGACATTCTTCTTTGGCAAGAACTCATACTACTTGTCGAAGTACAAACAAACCATTGACTGGCTAACAAAATACATACAGTTAAAAGGAACGAACGGACAATACTCGAAAGAGGCAGCGTCATTGCTGAAGGATGCTGAGACGGAATACATGAAAGAAAAAGCGAATGAGATGCAAAAGACCGGTGAAGTCCTTTCGGCGAATTACGACATCGACTGCGGCCCTTCAGGAAAAGTAATTTGTCCCGTATGCAAAGGCGATCACGTACTCATAAAAAAGGGTGCGTTTGGGCCAGAATACACCACATGCCCCTATTGCAATAATCATGGACTACTTACTTGCGAGCAGTATAACCAGCTGCTGCGGGGAGAACTAAAGAAAGTTAATTAGTCTAGCCACGATGAACTTTCTTTTTGAATATTTATTTTTTTCTGGTACAATTAGAGATTAGACGAGAAAGCAATTAAAGAAGAATGGCATTATACAATAGAGTCAACGGCAGACTTTTGAAAGAAAAATTGACCCTGTCTCCCGCAAATCGAGTAACGGTATCGTTCTATAAATATCATCACATTTTAGATCCGAAAGAGTTCAGGGACGAACTCTACAAAGGACTCCAATCCCTGGAAGTTCTTGGAAGGATTTATGTGTCCACCGAAGGTATCAATGCACAGGTAAGCGTACCCGAGAAGTCCTACAATGATTTCAGAAATTTCATTTACAGTATTTCATTCCTGAATAGTATCCGCCTCAACCTGGCAGTCCAGGACGATGGTAAGTCTTTTTTTAAATTAAAAATATTGGTTCGAAAAAAGATTGTAGCCGATGGGTTGGATGATTCGACTTTTGATGTTACAAACACCGGCGTTCATGTGAATGCGAGAGAGTTTAACGCCCTGGCCGATGATGAAAATACCATTATTGTCGATATGCGAAATCATTATGAGAGTGAAGTAGGTCACTTCAAGAATGCGATCTGTCCTAACGTTGACACGTTTAGGGAGGAACTTAAAGCGGTGGAGGATATCATGAAAGATAAAAAAGACAAGAATCTGTTGATGTACTGTACGGGGGGGATCCGATGTGAAAAAGCCAGCGCCTGGATGAAACATATTGGTTTTAAGAATGTTTTTCAGTTGGATGGAGGTATTATTGAGTATGCGCGGCAGTCGAGGGACTTGGGAATAGAAAATAAATTTATAGGCAAGAATTTCGTGTTCGATGAACGGCTTGGCGAACGTATAACGGACGACATCATCGCAGTATGTCACCAATGTGGTCATCCTTGTGATGATCATACAAATTGTAAAAATGACGGTTGTCATTTGCTATTTATTCAATGCAAGGCATGCCGGGAAAAATACGATGGTTGTTGCTCTGATGAATGCAAAGAAATTTTGACGATGCCGATTGAGCGGCAATTGGAAATAAGAAAAGGGATTAATAAAGGAAGGCAGGTATTTAAGAAAGGAAGGTCTGCAAATATTCAGTTCAAGGCGGTCGCATCAAAACGACATTCCGCATGAGCATTCGTATTGGTATAATCAACGTATCCGATCGCGCCAGCAAGGGCATATACGAGGATCTTCCTGGCAAGGCAATTGTCGAAGTCCTTTCTGAATATATCAAGGGCCCTTGGGAGAAAGAGTATGAAGTTATCCCCGATGAACAACCTCTTATCGAAAAAACCATTATTGACATGGCTGATAGCCGCAATTGCTGCTTAATTATCACATCCGGGGGTACTGGCCCAGCTTCAAGAGATGTTACACCAGAGGCCACAGAGGCTGTTTGTCAAAAAATCTTGCCCGGATTTGGCGAATTAATGCGTGCCAAAAGCCTTACGTACGTACCAACCGCAATTCTTTCGCGGCAAACAGCTGGAATACGTAACCGATCTTTGATCTTAAATCTGCCAGGCAAGCCAAAATCTATCCGCCAATGTTTAGAGGCAGTCTTTCCGGCGATTCCATATTGCATTGATCTGCTGGAGGGACCGTTTATCGAATCCAATGAGGATGTGATAAGGGTTTTTAGGCCCCAATCCGTATAATTACTGTTTATGGCACGTATTAAATACTATTACGATACTGAGACCTGCAAGTACGAACGTGTTAAGGTTAAGACCAGTGACGTAATTTTAAACGCGTTGGGCATTCTTTCGCTTACAATTGCTATGGCTGCCGGCCTTCTCACGGTTTACCTCTACAGCAATTTCTTTGAATCACCTAAGGAGTTAATTCTCAAGAACGAGGTAAAAGAGCTTGAATTCTATTATCAAAAGCTCTCCAAAGACATCGCCCACCTCAGCGGCATTCTGGATGGTATCGAACACCGGGATGACAATATTTATCGGGTGGTGCTGGGAGCTGAACCTATTGAAAAATCTGTGCGACATGCAGGTGTGGGTGGTGCGGACCGCTACTCAGACATCCGTGAAAAGGACATTGCCCATGAGGACCTTGTGATCGCGTTGAATGAGAAAGTTGACCTTCTCAGAAGAAAATTATACATCGAATCGAAATCTCAGGATGAGGTTGTAGAATTGGCTGAGAAAAAGGAAAAGCTGTATGCTGCAATTCCTGCCATCCAGCCGATTTCCAATAAACAATTGCATGCACTTTCGTCGGGATATGGATTGAGAACGCACCCGATCTACAAAGTGAAGAAGATGCATCCAGGAATTGATTTCGCGGCGTCGATTGGTACGCCGATCTATGCCACTGCAGATGGTACCATATCGGAGGTTAGTGTAAAATTTGGTGGTTATGGAAAGCTGGTTGAAATCGATCATGGTTTTGGATATCGCACACGTTATGCTCACATGCATGAGTTTGCCGTGCGGTCCGGTCAAAATGTTAAGCGGGGCGATCTGATAGGATATGTCGGAGACACAGGCATGTCGACAGCACCACATCTTCACTATGAAGTGCTTATCAATGGCAGCAAAGTAAATCCCGTGCACTATTTTTATAATGACCTCACCCCTGCTGAATACGAAAAAGTACTGGAGCTTGCATCAATCGAAAACCAATCGTTGGGGATGTAATCTCACTTCGAATTATTATACTTTAACCCGGAGTTAGCTTCGGGTTTCTTTTTTTATCTTCGCTTCATTTTAAAGGTAATATGTCGAAGCTTTTGGTCTTCCCCTGGTGTGTCTTGCTTTTTGCGGTTACCATGCGAACCGGCTTTTCTCAGGGTTGTAGTGATGCAGGGTTTTGTACCATGGGGGCTATGAAGCCCGACCAGCCCTTCAACAAGAAAATTTCATTGAGGCTGCGCTCGATAGAAGTAAGTTTCTATCGGGGGACTACACCGCTGACGCCTATCATATACGTTGCGACTGCGGATCTTAATTTTAGTTTGACTTCAAGGACGTCTTTTCAGATCAAGCTTCCATTTCAGGCGGTGCGTGGTCAATTGGCCCGGACTTCGGGCGTAGGTGATATCTCACTGTGCGTGACGCGTACTTTGTTGACTAATGAAAAGTTTGATGTCAATTTTTCGATCGGTGGAAAAATAGCATCGAACAATTCTTCAAAGGATGTAGATGGACTTCCATTACCCATGTACTATCAGACAAGCCTGGGCACATACGATTTTATAACAGGGATATCGGTTATCAGCCGGAAGTGGCTATTTGCCACAGGTATTCAACACCCGTTTAACAAAAATGGAAATCAATTTCTTTGGGAGGCGTGGCAGGGAACCAGCGAAGAGGATTATATTAACAGGTATAACCAATCGAAGGAGCTGAGAAGAGGAACTGATATCATGCTTCGCGTTGAACGTAACTGGAGATTTTCCAGGCTGAATTTTTCACTTGGCATCTTACCTATATACCGCATCAACAATGACGAAATAAGCCTCGCAAATGGCACTCGGGTGAAGCCTCAAGGCGCAAAAGGATTGGCTCTGTCAGGTATTTTTACAGCGGGTTATAGCTTCAACGTGAAATCGGGCATAAAATTCTTGGCGGGTCATAGGATTGTGCAACGCGATACCAATCCGGATGGTCTCACGCGTGAGTTCGTATCCACCCTTGGATATTACTACCGCTTCTGACATGACAACGAAACAGTATTTTTTATCAATCGTCTTTTGCTGTATTGCGTCTACCTGTGTGGGTCAGGGTGAACTTGCATCAATCGATTCCCTACTCTACGATTCTCAATTTGACCTTGCCATATCAAGGCTTGACAATAGGTTAAAGAAGACATCAAATTACGATGAGCGAATTATCCTGGAAAATAAAAAAGCAGAGGCGCTTATTCGCGCGGGCAAATTCGACGACGCCGAACTCCAATTGGAAGCCATCGCTTTAAAGCCTCTCTCCTCAGACCAGCAGGTTGCAACTCAGGCCAATCGAGGGTTTTTATTCCTGAATCAAGGTCGAAATGACCTGGCGCTAACGACACTCCAGGACGCACTGGCCAATATTGAGAAGCAGAATAAACAGAACACTCTTGAAGCAGCTCAGATTCTCGCCTACCTGGGAAACCTATACCTGGCCACCGGAAAATATTCGCAAGCAGAGGCGCAACTTCGCATGGCACTTTCGATCCGAGAAAATCTCGTAGCTGAAAACAGCGAATTAATTGCAGCATCGTACAATGATCTTGGATTAGTATATAGTACCACTGACGCTAATCAGGCATTAGACCACTACGAAAAAGCTTTGGCTATCTATCAACGCATTCATGGGAACGATCATGCCAAAATAGCTATTGCCAACACAAACATTGGCTTTGTCTATCGGTCGTTGGAGTTTTTCGGTGATGCGATAAACAATTTTGAATCCGCTCTTTCCATATGGGAAAAAATTTATCCTGGCTCCCATCCGACAAAGGCGTTTATCTATTTCAATCTTGGACAGACGTATCTGCGAATGAAAAATGATAAGGTTGCGGGCGAATATTACCAGAAGGCTCTAACCATGTACCGCCAAAGCTACGGCAACAAACATCCAGGTATCGCTACCGTATTAAATGCTATCGGTAACCTGAAATTATCATCAGGACACTTTGATGAAGCCATAGAATATTTTCAGCATGCCCTGATTTCTAATGTAAGCGACTTTAATGAATCGAATGAGGATTACAATCCTGGACTGCAAAATTATTATAGCGGCAATACCTTGCTGTTTTCGCTCCTAAACAAGGCCGAAGCGTTAGAGGCAAGACATTTCAGGAAGTCACTGAAATTTGACGAATTTAAATTAGCCCTAAAGACGCTTCAACTCTGCGACAGCCTCATTAACGACTTGCGGCAAGAGATCACGAATGAAAGCGACAAGATCTTATTAGGAACGATTGCCACAGACGTCTATGCCGCGGGTGTGCGTATTATGTATGAAGCAGGACAAGTCGCTGCCTCGAAAAAAACCTGGAATGAATGGGCCTTTTATTTTGCCGAGAAAAGCAAATCAGCTGTATTACTTGAGGCCATTTCTGATTCTAACGCCAAATCATTTTCCGGAATTCCTGTCACGCTGCTGGAAGAGGAAAAAAATCTAAAGGCAGAGATCGCTGTGCTTGCTCAGAAACTTTCATTGAAGCCAACTGAATCGGAAGAAAAATATTTGCGTGAAATGCACTTCACGCTTAATCGCAAATACGAGAATTTTGTCAAGGAACTCGAGGCGAAATTTCCCGCTTATTATAATCTGAAATTCAATGTCTATACCCCATCCATTCAGAGCCTTCAAAATAAGTTAAATGAGAGCACGGCTATCATTAGCTACTTTATAGATGAGAAGAACAACCGGCTTTACATGTTTGAGATCCTTCACAAGTCTTTTAAAACAACGTCCCGGTCTTTACCGGCTGATTTTGAAAGAAATTTGAACGCTTTGAGGAATAGTCTAATCTACAATGAATTCGAGACTTATAAGCGTGCCGCTGAGCAACTCTCTGATTTGCTTCTGCCGGCAAAAATTCCATCTGCCGTTAAGAACCTTGTTTTGATTCCAACGGGAAGGCTAAGCATTATTCCATTTGAAACGCTTTTTCATAAGAAAATAAAAAAGGAAAATAGCTATGAAACCTTTCCTTATCTCGTAAAGAAGTTAAGTGTAAGATATGAATTTTCAGCGGCCCTGATCCTCCAGAAACCTACGTATAAGTCACCCGAATCCGCTTCCATATTTCTCTGCGCTCCTGTTAGCTTTGACCGCGAGGGACTGACAGCGTTACCAGGTTCTGAATCTGAAGTAAAAGAAATTTCAAAACTTTTTACTTCTAAGAATCTGCATAACAAATTATTAACTCATCAGGAGGCAGAAGAAAAGGCCGTGAAAAACGGAGACTTAAAAAATTTCCGATACGTGCATTTTGCGACTCATGGCGTTGTGGATGAGTCGAGTCCGGAACTTTCGCGAATTTATCTACATACATCATCCACCGACGAAGATGGCAACCTCTATGCTGGAGAAATTTACAACCTGGAGCTCAACGCCAAACTCGTGACCCTTTCGGCATGCCAAACAGGTCTCGGCAAAATCTCAAAGGGCGAGGGTGTAATTGGTCTGTCGAGGGCGCTGGTCTACGCGGGATCTGAAAACATCATAGTCTCATTTTGGAGCGTTGCAGATCAATCAACTGCGGGGTTGATGAAAAACTTTTATGAACATGCACTATCGTCGTCATTTCAAGACATTGGAGCTGCGCTCAGACAGGCGAAACTGAATTTAATGCAACAAAATACTTATGCATCGCCATATTACTGGGCTCCATTTATACTCATCGGGTTTTAATCTAAGAGAAATGGTCTACGCGAGCAGAACCACCAACGCTTCAGAGTAAAGATCGCTTAATATAAAAAACTCCGGACTGTTTTTGGATTTCTTGTCGGATGATTGAGCGTGGAATGAGTTTGTGATTACCCTGCCTGAGGGAGGTGAGTCGTTTATTCTGCCCATACAGTAGTGTGTGTTCTTGATCACACCTACTGTAAGGAGCAGATAAACACATGTGAACGCTATGGCAAAAAGCTTTTTCACTTGTGGAGAACTTTAAAGTAATACCATAAGTTTCAAATTTCCTAAAGAATCTTTGAAACTTTGGAAAGCCTGAAAAAATGTCTTTTTTGCAACGGTTTTCGAAACGGTTCGTGACATTATTTCACCAGCATATAAACATTTGTCTTTTATAATGTATTGATTATCAATTACTTATATCTTATCCACAAATGATCCACAATTCCTTTTCGCTATATTCGCATCATGTTCGAAGACAACTATAAATTGCGGGGATTGCGCAATAAACTGGTCAAAAAGTTAAGAGAAAAGGGTATTCGCAACGAAGCCGTTTTGCGAGCCATAGCAACGGTTCCTCGCCACGTTTTTTTTGAGAATGCGTTGATCGAGCACGCATACCAGGATAAGGCATTTCCGATAGGTGAAGGTCAGACCATTTCTCAGCCTTATACCGTTGCCTTTCAGACCGAGAAACTTGAAATAAAGCCTGGGGATAAGGTTTTGGAAATAGGGACAGGCTCAGGCTACCAGGCCTGTGTTTTATTGGAACTCGGGGCAAAAGTATACACAATTGAATATAACCGGCGGCTTCACGAGCTAGCTAAAGATCTGCTGCCCCGGTTGGGTTACAAACCTTATTTTTTTCATGGCGACGGTTCTAAAGGTCTGCCCCATAAAGCACCCTTTGACAAGATCCTGGTTACAGCCGGGGCTCCAGTTGTGCCTCGCGCTCTGACTGATCAATTGGCTGAAAATGGGATCCTTGTAATCCCCGTGGGCGACAGGGAAAAACAAACCATGCTTCAGATCAGGAAGCACAACGGTGAGCTTACTACAACGGAATTTGCAAACTTTGCTTTTGTGCCGCTTCTTGGTCAGGCTGGCTGGAAGATCTAGAATCAGAAATTCCGGGACAAAATCGCGCTAAACTCTTCATAGTCGGCTGAAAGTGGTATTGTCGTCTTCTCCCGACCGAGGAATTTCTCTAGCTTCGGAGGTATCGTGATTTCTGTCTTCAAAGTACGGTCGACCACTTCTTTAAACTTTGCGGGATGGGCGGTCTCAACGAATACACCAATACCATTCACGTCATTTTCCTTCATGAATTTCTTCAGGCCCAGGTAGGCCACTGCGCCATGCGGGTCCATAACATACTGAAAGCGTGAATAAATATCGCGCATGGCAGATTTGGTTTCCTCATCGGAAAAAGCATAGCCCATAATCTCCCTTGCAATGGTATCGAAATCACCATTGAAAAGGTCAAGAATTCTGGCAAAGTTGCTGGGATTGCCAACATCCATCGCGTTGCTTATGGTTTGCAATGAAGTGCGGGGAGTGAACCTTCTGGAGGCCAAGTATTGAGGAAATACATCATTGATGTTTGTTGAGGCAATAAATTTATATATGGGCAACCCCATACGTTTTGCGATCAGCCCACCCGTTAGGTTTCCAAAGTTACCGCTTGGAACGGAAAAGATAACAGGCCTGCTTCCGGCGGTTAGTCGCGAATACGCATAAAAATAATAAAACGACTGAGGAATAAGCCGGGCGATATTTATCGAATTGGCTGACGTCAGAAATATTCTGGACGTCAGCTTGCGATCAAGAAATGCCTGTTTAACCAATCGCTGACAGTCGTCAAAATTTCCATTAATCTCCAGCGCCGTTATATTGTGACCAAGCGTCGTAAACTGCTTCTCCTGAATCTCACTAACTTTCCCAGATGGATATAACACAACGACCTTGGTGCCGGGCACATCTAAAAACCCATTTGCTACCGCGCTTCCGGTATCGCCAGAAGTTGCTACTAAAATTACGATCTCCTTGTCCTGTTGGTTAGCAAAAAAACCCAATAATTGAGACATGAACCGTGCACCGAAGTCTTTGAAGGCAAGCGTGGGTCCGTGAAATAATTCTAGCGCATAGACATCGCGTTCTATGGGCACAACGGGGGCATCAAATTGAATGGTATGTTGTATAATTCTCTTTAATTCTGCTGCTGGTATATCCTCGTCGGTGAATTTTTCCGCTACTTCAAAAGCAATCTCATGGAAGGTTTTTTGATTCAATTTGTCCAGAAAGTCTTTTGATAAAACCGGAATACGCTCCGGCATGTACAATCCATTGTCCGGGGCAAGACCCTCCGTCACGGCCTGCCTTAGGGACACCTTAAGCGATGGATTATTAGTGCTGTAAAATTTCATCGTTTGATAGATTTACTCCAACTCTGCGATTCTGGCGCCGGTATGATTGATCCTGGAAACAAAAACATCGCTCTTGAGCTTCATCTCGATAAATCGTTTTTGTATTTCTTCTCCTACTTTTTCTGCTGTTTCCACTTGCGTGCTGAGCGAAAATATCGTTGGGCCCGATCCGGAGATACCGCTGCCCAAAGCACCGAATTTCATCGCGGTAGCCTTAATCGCGTCAAAGCCAGGGATTAGAACCGATCGAATCGGTTCTGCTATGACATCCTGCAGTGAACGCGTAATCAGGCCATAGTCAGGCTTCATCAGCCCCACAACCAAGCCGGCAATATTCCCCCATTGCGTAATAGCATCTCTCATTTGAATGGAGGATTTCAGTACGCGCCTTGAATCCTCTGTCTTTAATTCTATATGCGGATGCACGAGCGTGCAATACAGCCCGGGTGGCGTGGGGATCTTGGTAACATCCAGCGGGGCATAACTCCTGATGAGCACGAAACCACCTAATAAGGATGGCGCAACGTTGTCGGCATGGGCCGATCCACATGCGATCCTCTCTGCTTCCATGGCAAAAGGTAACATCTGTTCCCTTGATAGCGGGTTATCATAAAGATGATTGATGGCAATGAGGGCAGCGGCAGAACTTGCTGCGCTCGAACCCATGCCACTTCCAAGTGGCAGCTTTTTATGCAGTATGATCTCGGCTCCTGATTCACTTCCAATCTTATTGAGGAATGCCTGTATAGCGACACCAGACGTATTTCGTGAAGCGTCCATCGGCAATTTGCCATCATCGCCGGTTATTTGTTTGATTACAACACCAGGAGCGTCCGTCAGGGTTACAATAACTTCATCCGCCGGAGCTTCCACTGCAAATCCGAAAATATCAAACCCGCAGGAAACGTTGGCTACGGTTGCGGGCGCTAAGGCTTTAACAGATTTCATAAGAAATTCATAACGCTTTTATCTTGCATAATGTCCAATGCGGATAATATCAGCAAAGACGCCGGCAGCAGTAACCGCAGCTCCAGCCCCCGGTCCGCGAATAACCATAGGGCGATCGTGATACCGTTCTGTCGTTAACAAGATTATATTGTCACTTCCCGAGAGCGAGTAAAACGGATGTGCTTGATCAACCGAACTCAGTTGGATACTAACCTTCCCGTTGTCCAACACCGCCATATATCTCAGCTTTTTTCCTTCATCTGCAGCACTCTTCCTCAAGCGTTCAAAATCCTCGTTATGCTTTTCGAGACACATAAAGAACTCTTCAACAGTCATCTCTCCTCGGCACACTTCCGGAACAAGGTTTTCGACCTTGATATCCTCCAGGTCCATTTCCAGGCCGGTCTCCCTCGAAAGTATTAATATTTTTCTTGCTACATCCATTCCGTTTAGATCATCCCGGGGATCAGGCTCAGTATAACCTTTTGCTTTAGCTTCACCGACGATGTCACTGAATTTTGTGCCCTCCTTAAACGAACTAAATATATAGTTCAGGGTACCACTGAGTACGGCCTCGATACGTAGCACCTTATCTCCACTCAACAAGAGATCGTTCATGGTATTGATTACCGGTAGTCCAGCCCCCACGTTAGTCTCGTATAAGAATTTGACTCCGCGTTTGAACGCAGTTTCCTTTAACCGCCTATAGCTCGTCATTGAAGCCGAATTCGCCTTTTTATTAGGCGTAACTATCGAAATATTTGCAGCAAGAATAGCTTCATAAAATGATGTAACGTCGGCACTCGATGTGCAGTCCACAAATATGCTATTGGACAGATTGAGAGCAGACATTTTTTCAAAAAATGATTTCATGTCCATAGGCTCACCTGACTCCTTCATTTTCGAGACACAGGTGCCCAGGTCGAGGCCATCTTCACCAAACAACATTTTCTTACTATTGGCAACGGCGACAATATTCACCTCAAGCAAACTTTCCTTTGCAAGCTTATTGAACTGATCCTTTACCATTTCGATCAGTGAATTCCCGATCAAGCCCGTGCCAACTAGAAAAACATTCAGCAATTTGCGATCAGAAAGGAAAAAAGCCTCATGCAAGGCGTTTAGAGCCTTGGAAACGTCTATCTGGGGAATAACGGCCGAGATATTTCGTTCCGAGGATCCTTGCGCAATAGCCACTACGTTAACGCCGTTCTTCCCCAGCGCACTGAACATACGTCCGCTGGTTCCAGGGCTATGTTTCATTCCGTCGCCAACAACGGCAACAATAGACAAGTCCTTTTCAATCGGCACATCATCAATTTCTTCGTTTCGGATTTCATACTGAAATTCCTTCTCAATGGCTGCCTTGGCTTTTGTCGCGGCGCCGTATTCAATGGCAAAGCAGATCGAATGCTCCGACGATGCCTGACTGATGAGGATTACATTGATATTCTCGCGGGCAAGTGTAGCAAACAAGCGCATGGAGGCACCTACTACACCGAGGAGACCACTTCCCTGAAGGCTGAGCAGGCAAACGCCATTCATGGACGAGATGCCCTTTATCATTTTGCCGTTCGTTGATTGGGCATGAATGACTGTGCCTTTAAACGATGGATTAAACGTATTCTTGATCCAAATCGGGATCTGATTAACCATAGCGGGTTGCATGGTCGCAGGAAAGATTACTTTTGCGCCAAAGTGCGAAAGCTCCATGGCTTCCTCATAACTCATTTGAGGTACCGTAAACGCTTTCTTTACCTTTCGAGGATCCGCGGTCATCATGCCATCAACGTCGGTCCAGATTTCCAAATCCGTGGCGTGCAGCGCTCCGGCAAATATAGCCGCTGTATAATCCGAACCACTCCTGCCCAGCGTGGTTGTCTCACCGCTTTCTGACTTACCGATAAAGCCAGTAACGATTTGTACTTCGTTATGATGATTGAAATGATCCCGGATAAGTTTATTGGTGACCTCGAAGTCTACCTTCGCGTGCCCGAAATTAGAATCCGTACGAATCACCTTTCTTGCGTCAAGGAATTCGGTAGGGTGACCTTGATTCTTAAATGCCTCGGAGATGATATATGCTGATATTCTTTCGCCAAAACTCATGATATAATCCAGCGTGCGCAGCGTGCGCTCTTTGACGAGATAAACACCGTGAAGAACGTCCTCCAATTCATTGACCATGAATTTAACCTCTGCCAGAATCCCGCTTTGTTTTTGAATATTCACCAGTACCCGCACGGCGGTGAGGTGTCTCTTCTCAAGCTCTTCCAGTTTACTCTTGTACTCCAAATTACCTTCTAGCGCCAGCGTGCTGATTTGGATCAACGTATCGGTTACCCCACCGAATGCGGAAAAGATTACCACCACATCTCCGCTCAAATAGGGCTTTACGATATCGATGACTGACTGGATCCTTTCGGGGGTGGCTACAGATGAACCACCGAATTTCAGAACCTTCATGGAATTAGATGCAATTTATTTTACGTCAATTAGTACTTAGAATCTGGCCAACATCGATCTCCTGGAGATGGACATTATAGGGCATGGTGGGGGTATAAAAACAGCGCACGGGTCACCCCGTAATGATGATAGTTGCAATAATAGCAGGGAGAGAAGCTAAAAAAGCTTTATGTATCAAGGGCAATAAAAACGATATGAAATGTGTCGGTTGCATTTTTGGGGACTCGAAATAATGAAATGATACACTTGATTGCAAAGTATTTTTTATGATTTTTGCACGAACTAACGATTAGTAGCTTCTGGCAACGTTTGAGGAAACCCAAAGCCAGTATTAAATTGCAAGCCACGTAACATTCCGAAAATGCCCCGAAAAAAAAAATTTCCCCGCGAGTCAACCGTTAGCATGACCGAGCTAGTGCTGCCCAACGATACGAATACACTGAACAATCTAATGGGTGGCCGGCTCATGCACTGGATGGATGTCGTGTCTGCCATCGCAGCGCAAAGACATTCCAACAGGTTCGTGGTCACGGCATCCGTTGATAACATTTCGTTCAATCATCCGATAAGATTGGGAAATGTGGTGACGTTGCAGGCCAGAGTTACGCGCGCCTTCAATTCATCTATGGAGGTTCGTATCGACGTAAGAGCGGAAGATATTCCCTCTAATACAGTTACAGAGAGCAACAGCGCTTTTTTTACCTTCGTGGCCGTTGATCAATTGGGTCGGCCGATAGATATCCCTGAGATTGAACCTGAAACAGATGAGGAGAAGGAGCTTTACGCAGGTGCGCTGCGGCGGAGACAGCTTAGACTCATACTCGCTGGAAGGATGAAGCCATCTGAAGCTAATGAATTACGATCTATTTTTGATATTTCATGAAATGACAAAATCTCAATTGTTGGTTAATCTTTACCAGGAAGAAATATATAGGATCAAGTCAAAAGTGATGATTGTGATCAACAAGCCTTGGTGTGAAATCGCCGAAGAGGAAATCGTTTTGCTTCAAAAAATTCTGACTGCATTAAAATTATCGTTAGCAAGTATCCATGTAATCAACAGGACCGAATTTTCAGTTGAAGATTTTAAAATTTTTTCACCGTCAATCATTATCGGCTTTGGTGCCGCATTAAAAAATTCGGAAAGTCTGTATCAACGACTGCTTATCAATGGAACTACTGTTGTGATGGCGCACGAACTTCACGAGCTCGATGAGGCCAGAAAGAGAAACCTTTGGGCGACATTGAAACAGGTCTTTCATTCGTAATTAAGGTTTAGTAAGGCATTTTGCCGGTTATACATCTTCTTCTATATTTGCCCCACTTTAAAAACCGTGAAGCTGCTGTTTTCGGTTTTTTAACCAAAAATGCAAACCTAACAATATGGAAAACATACTTTATCTCTTACCTGTATTTGGAATTCTAGGGCTGCTCTTCGTTGTGTGGAAAAGCGCCTGGGTCAGCAAGCAGGATCCCGGCACGGAGAAAATGAAAAAAATTGCAAACCACATCTCCGAGGGTGCAATGGCCTTCCTTAAAGCCGAGTATAAAGTATTGGCCATCTTTGTGGTTTGTGTTGCACTTTTACTTGCCTTTACCGCCGATAGTGAGGGCTCTCATCCCCTTGTAGGAGGTTCGTTTGTTTTAGGAGCATTTTGTTCTGCCCTTGCCGGCTTCATCGGTATGCGTGTGGCCACTAAGGCAAACGTAAGGACCACCAATGCGGCCCGCACGAGCCTGGGGAAGGCGCTTGAGGTTGCCTTTGCGGGTGGGTCTGTAATGGGCATGGGCGTCGTAGGGCTAGGTGTATTAGGATTGAGTGTACTCTTCATTATTTATTCGAGGATGTTTGGTGTTGGTGATCAAATGAGTTTGAACCAGGTGATCACAGTTATTACTGGATTCTCTTTTGGAGCCTCTTCAATAGCCTTGTTCGCCCGCGTCGGCGGCGGCATTTATACGAAGGCGGCCGACGTTGGAGCGGATCTCGTGGGAAAAGTTGAAGCCGGTATCCCTGAAGATCATCCTTTGAATCCTGCCACCATTGCTGACAATGTTGGAGACAACGTAGGTGACGTCGCCGGAATGGGAGCTGATTTGTTTGAGTCTTATGTCGGGTCTATTGTTGGAACGATGGTATTAGGCGCTGCCTTTATGGTGCCTGGATTCAGTGACAATTTTAATGGGTTGTCTGCTGTATTACTCCCCATGGTGCTGGCTGGCGTAGGTATCATCATGTCATTTCTGGGAACATTCTTTGTCAAGGTCAAAGAGGGCGGAGATCCCCAAAAGGCGTTAAATATGGGAGAGTTTGTTTCTTCCATCGTTATGATCATCGCATCGTATTTTATCATCGTGTGGATGCTGCCGGCAGAATGGTGGTTCAAGGATCCCCTTTACGCATGGACAGATCCAGAAAAAGGTAATCACTATACAGCACTAGGTGTTTTCTGGGCAACGGTTATTGGATTAGTAGGCGGAGTGTTAGTGGGGTTGGTTACGGAACATTATACGGGAATGGGGAAAGGTCCAGTTAATTCGATAGTCCGGCAATCTTCGACAGGGGCTGCAACCAATATTATAGCTGGTCTGGGTGTTGGGATGATGTCCACGGCGATCCCGATAATAATAATTGCTGTATCAATTATCGGTGCATTTTATTTCGGAGGGCTTTATGGAATTGCGATTGCCGCAGTAGGTATGCTTTCGAATTTGGGCATTCAGTTAGCGGTTGACGCATACGGTCCTATTTCTGACAACGCAGGAGGTATTGCAGAGATGTCGGAGCTTCCGAAGGAAGTTCGTGCGCGGACTGACAAGCTGGATGCCGTGGGCAATACCACGGCCGCTATTGGCAAGGGGTTCGCCATCGCGTCTGCTGCGTTGACGGCATTAGCATTATTTGGAGCATTTATGACCACGGCAAAGATGGCTACGATTGATGTATCAAAAGCTAACGTTATGGCTGGCCTCTTTATTGGAGGCATGCTTCCTTTTGTATTCTCGGCACTTGCCATGGGCGCTGTTGGCAGGGCAGCGATGTCAATGATTGAAGAAGTGAGACGGCAATTCACAACCATTCCGGCACTAAAGGCCGCGCTGGACTTGATGAAAAAGAATGGCGACAAGCCCGTTGAAGAATGGCCAGCAGCGGAACAGAAAATATTTCATGAAGCGGATGGAAAAGCAGAATATGGCAAGTGTGTTGAAATCTCCACAAAGGCTGCCATTAGGCAGATGGTTCTGCCGGGTTTAATGGCTGTAGTTGCACCAGTAGTCATCGCATTTTTACCCGGATTCGGCGTTGAATCATTAGGCGGGATGTTGGCAGGTGTAACAGTTACAGGTGTATTAATGGCGATTTTTCAATCCAATGCTGGGGGTGCTTGGGACAATGCCAAGAAGAGCTTCGAAGAGGGTGTTGAAATCAACGGCCAGATGTATTATAAAAAATCAGAGCCGCATAAGGCGGCGGTTGTAGGTGATACTGTAGGCGACCCTTTCAAAGATACGTCTGGTCCTTCTCTGAACATTCTTCTGAAGTTGATGTCTGTGGTCGCGCTGGTTATCGCACCACTTCTTGCTCCGGATGAATCTGAGACGACTTCGCAGAGAGAGAAGTCGAAACCGAAAATAGAGCGGGTTAGCGAAACATCAGCAACGGTGTCAGAGTCAGCGAAATAATATGGATTTTGTAATCCACAAGCCCCGTCCTATCACGGGGCTTTTTTTATTCATTTGCAGAGCGACCCAGCTCATAATACCTCCAAATGAAACTTTAATAAGGATAGTTTTATATTTCGGCAATGAAACTAATTTTGCCCCTCATCTTTCCGGCATTTTTTTGTTACGCACAAACTTCCGTCCTTGGAAAGTGGATGACTGTCGATGAATCGACGGGTGAAGAGAAATCCATAATCGAGATATTCGAAAGAAACGGGAAGGTGTATGGGAAAATTGTAAAGATTTTTACCAAGGTGGACCCTGATCCAATCTGCGAAAAATGTCCAGAAGATGACCCGCGTTACCGTAAGAAAATCATCGGGATGGAGATCATTAGGAACATGGAAAAGGGCGGCAATGAGTATTCTCAGGGGAATATTCTGGACCCTCAGGATGGGAGAATTTACCGGTGCAAAATGTGGACTGAAGGGTCACGTTTAAAGGTAAGAGGATATTGGGGACCCTTTTTCAGAACTCAAACCTGGAAGAGAGTCCATTGACCCAATTATAAAGTCATTAGTCGTAAAATTAACAAAAACGCGTTATAACAGGTTACTAAGGGACTTCACGATGGTATTCAGATCAAGCTCAGCCATGAATGAAACAGAGATTTTCGAACGCATCTGCAAAGGTGACGAGAAGGCTCTAGAGTTCCTGTACAAAAAATACTATAGGATGATGACAAAATTAGTCATCACAAATAGTGGCACAGAAGAAGAGGCTCGGGATGTTTATCAGGACGCTTTGATCGTATTTTGGCAAAAGGCCACATCAGGTAACCTGGTCTTGACTTCCAAAATGAGTACCTACATCTACAGTATCTGTCAGAATCTATGGCGAAAAGAATTGGATCGAAAAAAACGGCTTTCGAATGAAGAAAAAGATAGCCCGGTAACGTTAGATACAGAGACACTGGAACGTGAAAAGATAATTGCAAAATGCATTGATCAACTTGATGGGACATGCAAGAAAGTTTTGATGTATTACTATTTTGAAGAGATGTCGATGCAGGATATAGCAGACAAGCTAGGTTTTGCGAACACAGATACAGCAAAGACGAAGAAATATAAATGCAAGAAAAAACTGGATGATTTAGTGAAAGCTCAGTATTCTGAGAAGGACTTTTTAGATTAGGAAACTATGGCTTCAGAAAAAGATTTAGAATTACTCGACCAGTATGTTAGCAACCGGCTAACAGGCCAGGAAAGAGCTGCTTTTGAAAATAAACTGGCGTCTGATGCATCCCTTAAGAATGAGTTTCAGATCCAGGAGAGAGTAGTCGAAAAAATCCGGGAAGCCCGCGTCAAGGAATTGAAGACGATGTTCAATAGCATTCCGGCATCTGAACTTGAGACTGGCGGAACGTCTGTTATAACCCAAGTAGCGCTGTGGTTAGCGCTAGCTGGTGCTATAGGTCTTGGAATTTATTTTTACCTGGATAGCCAAGGCAATGATGTACGCCCGGATCTGTCCAAACAGGAACAGGCTAAGAACGAGACTCCTCAGTCAGCTGACCCTCAGCATCAACCACCTCAACGTGAGGAAGGTCCTGCAGTCACGCAAGACGATAAGCCTTCTGCTGAAGAAGAGATTACGGCTCCATCCGAGACGAATAAGGATCAGGAAGTAGCGCAGGCCCCGGAACCTAAAACGGACGAACAGCCCAAGGGGCCGGCACCAATCGACGTGTTTGATCCAACTGAAGAAAACAAGGAGCCCGGAGAAAGGAGAAATCCATCAGGTGTAAGCGAAGCAACGCCGTTGACGAAGTCGTCTATCGTTGTTGAAACTGATAACAGCAATAAGAAATACGATTTCCATTATCAGTTCAAAGAGGGCAAGTTATTCCTCTATGGAACTTTCGAGAAGAACTTATACGAGATCATGGAATTCTTCAGCGATAATAAGCGAACGGTATTCCTCTTTTATAAGGACAACTATTATTTGCTCAACGAGGACAACGATACAGTTAAGCCGCTCTCACCAATTAACGATCCGACGCTGCTCAAGAAGTTAAAGGATTACAGGGGTACGCGATAATGATATTGAGTATTGTACAAGGAAAGCCCTGGAATAGGGCTTTCCTATTTTTTACTACTTACCATAAACCTGTCTTTATCCTTCCGTTAATTTTTTTCTCCTAACTTTGGCGACAAATAATGCAAGGTTCAGTACATAAAAAAAAATTAGGTGGATACCCCGCTATTGGTGTTGTCACTAGTATCACGCTAGCCTTATTCGTACTTGGTTTATTCGGCAACCTTATTATTTATTCGAACCAGTTTGGAAGAATTGTACGCGACAACCTCAACATCAAAGTCTTCTTAAAAAGCACACTGACTGAGACTCAGCGAAACCAACTTGAACGCACCATTGGTGCGAAGAATTTTGTAGCTAAAGCGGAGAATGCCATTACTTTCGTTTCAAAAGAAGATGCAGAAAAGGATCTGATTGAACAGATCGGGGATTATAAAGAGATACTGGGCGAGAATCCGCTGAAAGATGCGTACATCGTAAAAATTGCGACGGAGTTTCAGGACACTACAAGTTTAAAACAGGTAAAAGCGGAACTTGAAAACATTAACGGAGTGATAGAAGCAACGTATGAAAAACACTTATTTGATGAAGTAAATCAGAATTTTACGAATATCTCCATCGCGCTTCTGATTTTAGCTGTATTGCTTATTGTGGTTACGTTTTTACTTGTGAACAGCACATTGCGCATTGCGTTGTTTTCACAGCGCTTTTTGATTCGCAGTATGCAATTGGTGGGCGCAAAGAAATGGTTCATACAACGCCCCTTCCTGTTAAGGGCTGTCGGCTACGGACTGCTATCTGGAGGAATTGCTTCTCTGCTGCTTTGGGGCTTCACTACGTACGCCCAAAAGAGAATTGCAGACCTTTCGCTTCTGCATAACCAAGAGTACTTCCTGGCACTTCTTATGTTGATTTCTGTTGTTGGAATCGTGGTTGCAACCATGAGTACTTTTTTCTCGATACACAAATATTTGAAAATGTCATTAGACGAACTATACTAATAATTGCAATGGAGAATAAACTTCCTTTCGGTAGAAAGAACTACCAGCTTATGATCATTGGCGTGCTCACGCTCGTTGTAGGATTTGTTATCATGTCATCGGACAATGAGCTTCATGGATTTGGATTTTTGGGACTCACGCTAGGTCCCATTGTAGTCATGGCTGGATTTATAATTGAAATAGTCGCTATTTTACGGAAACCGTCTAAATGAGTTGTACCTCCATTGCTGACTCATATTCCCCGGCATTTGTCCTTAACAATCCATTTGCATGTCCATCATTCAGGCTATCATATTAGCAATAATTGAAGGCATTACGGAGTTTTTGCCAATTTCTTCCACGGGACACATGATCATCGGCTCCTCTTTGATGGGCATTGCATCCGATCCATTCACGAAGATGTTTACAGTAGCCATTCAGTTCGGCGCAATCTTGTCTGTAATAGTTTTATACTGGAAAAAATTTTTGCCCAATGGCAGCACACTTCAGGAAACCACGGCTTTTTATCTGAAACTTATTGTCGCCTTTATTCCGGCTGCTGCAATCGGATTTTTGTTGGATAGCATCATCGACCAATTGTTGGAACGTGTGGATGTCGTAGGATATGCTCTTATTTTGGGAGGCGTATTCTTTCTGCTTGTTGACAGAATTTTTCAAAAGAACGAAGCATATGCCGATCAGACGGTCAACTATACAGCAGCCTTAAAGATTGGATTTTTTCAAACGATCGCGATGATACCGGGAGTATCAAGGTCTGCGGCCACCATTATCGGCGGTTTGAGTCAGGGTCTCAACAAGAAAACTGCCGCTGAATTTTCATTTTTTCTGGCGGTTCCGACCATGTTCGCAGCCACCATTTACAAAATGTACAAGTTTTATGATGGCGGAGGGTCATTTGGTGCGAACGAGATAACGGCATTGATCGCAGGCAATTTGGTAGCCTTTATTGTGGCCATTCTCGCTATCAAATCCTTTATCACCTTCCTGACAAGAAATGGATTTAAGCTTTTTGGATATTATCGCATACTTGTCGGCGTTGTTATCCTGGTGCTATATTACATGGGCGTTGGACTCACTGTTATCTAATGAAGACTCCTGATGATCCGGGGCGCATCTTGTTGATCAACAAACCTCTTCATTGGACGTCGTTTGATGTTGTAAACAAGTTGCGGTATCTATTAAAAACCAAAAAGATCGGGCACGCCGGAACCCTAGATCCTCTAGCCACCGGGTTGTTAATCGTATGCGTGGGAAGAATGACAAAACGTATCGACGAATTCATGGGGTTGGAAAAGGAGTACACTGGAAAATTCGTCATTGGTCAAACCACCCCCTCGCATGATCTTGAAACACCCGTAAGCGAAGCAAAAGATACAAGTCATATAATACCATTCGAAATTGAGCAGGCAACAAAGACCTTCGTGGGCAATATCCGTCAATTACCTCCGCAGCATTCAGCCATCCGGATCAAAGGAAGGAGGGCCTATGAATATGCCAGGGAAGGAAAGGAAATTGCGCTGGTTGAGCGCGAGGTGACCGTGTCGGTGTTCGACGTCTTACAAATCAATTTGCCAGAAGTAAGCTTTCGGATCGTTTGTTCCAAGGGCACATATATCCGAAGTTTGATAAGAGATGTGGGGAGTCGGTTGGGAGTCGGTGCTTACCTGTCTGAGCTATGCCGAACGCGTATTGGCAATTTCAAACTTGAAGATGCCACCACCGTGGATCAGTTTTGACACTTATCCTTAGTCCATATGATATCGAACCCTTAGTTATGAACAGTCAGTTTAAATTTATATTGTCGATGCAATCATGAAAATATATCACGGTATCGACGATTTTGCGAGACTACCTAATGCGGTTGTAACGAGTGGCACGTTCGACGGTGTTCACGTAGGTCATACAAAGATTTTATCCCGCCTGAGGGAAATTGCCGGCAAGACAGGTGGGGAGACCGTTGTAATAACATTCTGGCCTCACCCGCGCCTAGTTTTACATCCGGAAGATATGTCGCTGAAACTGCTGAACACTTTCGAGGAAAAAGCAGAGCTTTTGAAGGCTGAGGGCATCAATCACCTTATTCGAATTCCGTTTACAAAGGAATTTTCGCAATTAACGTCCGAGGAGTTTATCACCGAAATTCTTGTCAAGACGATTGGAACCAAGAAATTGGTTATTGGCCACGATCATCACTTCGGTAAAAACAGAGAGGGTAGTTTTGATCAACTTATGGTGAACGGTCCCAAATACGGCTTTGAAGTTGAAGAAATTCCACGTCAGGATGTGGACCATGTTGGCGTAAGCTCAACAAAAATAAGGAAAGCCCTGGAAGGGGGTGACATAAAAACTGCTACTCATTTCCTCGGGCATAACTATAGCATAACGGGAAGGGTGATTATGGGTGATAAGCTGGGAAGACTCCTGGGTTTTCCAACTGCGAATATAGAAATTGAAACGTCTTACAAGCTTATTCCGTCGGATGGCATCTATGCAGTCATGATCGGATACGGTAACCGGCGTTTTAAGGGTATGCTATACATCGGCAACCGGCCAACGGTCGATGGTGTGAAACGGAATATTGAGGTGAACATTTTCGATTTTAATGAAGATGTATATGGTGAATCGTTGACGATTTACTTTCATGATCTGCTGCGAACTGATATCAAGTTCAACGACCTGGAGGAGTTAAAAAGGCAGCTTTATCTCGATAGGAAAGCTGCATTGGAAATATTGCCTCGTGTAAACCATTAGCAACGAGAAAAACCAAACGCTATGCTTTGGAAGCCATCTAAGGATCTTATTGAGACTTCAAACATCAGCCGGTATACACGCTGGCTTGCAGCGAATAAAAAACTTGAATTTGAAGGCTATAATGGTCTATGGCAGTGGACTGTCGACCACCTCAGCGATTTTTGGGAGTCTCTCTGGGAATATTTCGAAGTGATACATGACGGAACGTATCAAAACGTTCTATCCGGAAAGGAGATGTACAAAGTATCATGGTTCAACGGCACAAGTCTCAACTATGCGGAACACATTTTTCGCCGAGTAAATGAATCGAATCCAGCAATAATATTTAAAGCAGAATCAGGCCCATTAACGCAGCTAAGTTGGGAAGAACTGGAGGCGAAGGTGGCGTCGTTGCAACTTTATTTAAAGACCAAAAATGTTAAGCAGGGAGATTGTGTAGTTGCGTACCTACCATGCATCCCGGAAGCTACGATCGCGATGCTGGCAACCGTATCACTAGGTGCAATATATTCAAGTTGTTCACCCGATTTTGGCGCCGCAGCCGTTATCGACAGATTTGCTCAGATCAATCCGAAGGTACTAGTAGCGGTTGACCGGTACATTTATGGTGGCAAATCATTTGACAAGTCAAGCGTCGTCACGGATCTGCTTAAAAATTTACCGACGCTGGAGCACATCATTCTTGTTTCCGAGGCTCCAGCCTCCCAGGTGCGCGACAGACGGATCTCCTTCTGGAAGGAAGCGACCCATATTACAAGACAGAAGCTTCAAATCGTGCGAGTTCCATTCTCGCATCCGCTTTGGGTCCTGTTTTCTTCGGGGACAACTGGCTTGCCAAAGGCATTTGTGCACTCGCACGGTGGCATCCTGCTGGAACAATTGAAGTATGGAACTTTCCACAATGATTTCAAAGACGGCGAACGCTGCTTTTGGTACACTACGACTGGATGGATGATGTGGAATTACATTCATGGCAGCCTGTTGTGCGGTGGAACTATGGTCTTGTATGACGGCAGCGTTGCGTATCCCACGCTTGATATTCTCTGGAAGTTCATACAGGATGCCGGTATAAATCATTTTGGCACTAGTGCGGGGTTTTTGCTGGCAAATATGAAGGAGGACATCCATCCTGCCAGAGCCAACGATTTAAGTCATCTCCGCTCGATTAGTTCAACCGGCAGCACGCTGCCCCCGGAAGCGTTTCAATGGGTGTATGAGAATACAAAAAAAGACGTCTGGCTGGTTTCTATGAGCGGTGGCTCCGACGTTTGCAGTGCATTCGTAGGGGGAAACCCAACGCTACCGGTATATGCTGGTGAGATCCAATGCCGTGCGTTGGGTTGTAATCTTCATGCCTATGGTGAGGATGGAACGCCTGTACAGAATGAAGTTGGTGAAATGGTGATCATAAGCCCGATGCCTTCGATGCCAATTTATTTCTGGAACGATGCAGATTACATTCGGTATAAAGACAGCTACTTTAACGTTTTTCCGAATGTTTGGCGGCATGGCGATTGGATTAAGATTACATCCAACAATGGCGTGATCATTTATGGAAGGTCTGATGCGACCTTGAACCGCGGTGGAGTCCGAATCGGAACAAGCGAGATATATCGCGCCATGGACAAGATACCCGAAGTGAAGGACAGCCTGATTATTTGCATTGAGCGGGCGCGAGGAAGTTTTTGGATGCCGCTATTTGTTGTCATGAAGGAGGGCTATACGCTAACAAAACCTATCGAGGACAGGATCCGTGCTACACTACGCACCGACTACAGTCCGCGCCATGTTCCAGACGAAATCATTTCCGTACCCGATATACCTTACACGATCAGTGGGAAGAAAACAGAGACCCCTATAAAAAAGGTATTCATGGGAACTGATCCACAAAAGGCCGTAAGTTCGGGAGTTTTGAAGAATCCGGCCTCTATGGATGCATTTATTGCGCTTGCAAAAAATCGCCGATAACCTCTTATTTAACTCCTATAATCTGCTTTTCTTTCTACCACGATGGGATCGATTCTGCGTTCGCCTATTTGCTGACGCCACATCGCATAATACAGCCCTTTTTCTAGAAGCAAATCCGAGTGCCTGCCCGCCTCCGTGATACTCCCCTTTTCTAGTACGTAAATTACATCGGCATGCATAATCGTCGACAACCGGTGAGCTATCATAATAGTGATCTGTTCCCTGCGTGACGAAATCTGACGTATGGTCGACGTGATCTCTTCCTCAGTAAGCGAATCGAGAGCCGAGGTAGCTTCGTCGAAAATTAAGAGTTTAGGATTTCGCAGGAGCGCTCTTGCAATTGAAATCCGTTGTTTCTCTCCCCCCGATAATTTCATCCCATTCTCCCCCAGTAATGTATCTATCCCATGTGAAGAGCGTGCAATCAACTTTGATGCTGACGCTTTATGCAAGCTATCCAGCACGTCCTCGTCAGTAGCATCGGGTTTTACAAATCGAAGGTTGTCTTTAATGGTTCCTGCAAATAACTGGGTCTCCTGCGTAACAAAACCCATTTGTCTACGCAACTGGTTATACCGGATATTTCCCGCAGGTTCATCATTAAAAAAGATTGTGCCGCTCAGTGGTTTGTAAAGACCAACAAGCAATTTAAGCAAGGTGGATTTGCCGGACCCTGAAGGTCCCGCAAAGGCAATTGTTTCCCCGAGCTTAACTTCAAATGAAATGTTGTCAATAGCATTATCCCTTGATGTTTTATGCTTGAAAACAACATGGTCAAAACGCAGCGAGCGGATTTCTCCAACCTCAACCGGATAGTCAGGACGTTGCTCAACGGGCTTCTTCAACAGCTGATCAAAGTTAGTAACGGATACTTCTACTTCGCGATATTGTACTATAATGTTTCCAATGTCTTGGAGGGGACCAAAGATCGTTGTCGAAATAAACTGCATTGTGATAAGCTCTCCCGTGGTCAAAACGTTCCGAAAGATTAGCCAAAGAAGCATAAACAATATGGATTGACGCAGTAGATTAAGAGCCGTCCCCTGAAGAAATGACAAAGTGCTCACCTTCCGGACTTTTTGCATTTCCAGTTCGTATATATTTTTCGTCATTTCGCCCAACCTTCGGATCTCGGGAAATGTAAGTCCTAGGCTCTTGACCAGCTCAATATTCCGAAGGCTCTCGGTTATTATACCACTCATCCTATTTGTTTCACGATTGATCGAGCGTTGAACTTTCTTAATTTTTTTTGAAAGTGTTCCCGTCAAAACTGCCAACACCAAAACGCCGATTAGGAATACAGGAATAAGCAAACCACTCTTGGTAATGCTATACCAAATCAGAAACCCTATGCCAACCAGCGAGGAGAAGACTACATTGATAAAGGAATTAACAAACCTCTCCGTATCAGTCTTTACTTTTTGGAGAACTGACAGTGTCTCTCCGCTCCTGCTCTCTTCAAATTCCTGAAAGGACAAGCGCAACGTTTGCCGCAGGCCGTCATTAAAGATTTGCATACCAAATCGTGCTACCGCCTGGCGTGTAGTATATTCCTGAAAAGCCTTCGCCAGCCGCGCAAGCAATGCGATACCAACAGCGACAGCTAACCAAAAAAGCACCTCCCGGATTAGTTCATCCTGAGGCCGCGTATTTATTTTGTTAGCATAATCATCAATGATCTTTCCAAAGATGATCGGATCGATCAAGCTCAGCAACTGAGAAATGGCGGCAAGCAGTAAAGAGAGCAAAATCAAGTTATGATGAGGTCGAAGATATTTCCATAGAAGTGACATGAACGAGAGTGGTCAGGTGGAAGTGAGGCTATTTATCCCGCGTGGTTCGTATGCGTGTGTTAAAACTAACCAAATACTCGAGGAACTGTTATGACCCATTACCATCCTTTTAATATGTTATCGTAATCAAAATTGAGTCCTTGCGGGAAACAAAAAAACAACAAAAAGGTAACGTGAGGGATGGCTGCTTATTAAATTGCCGCATGAAAAAATCGACCATTAATTTTACGGTAGAACTAGATCAAAACAACATACCAGAGAAAATATTCTGGGAGGCAACCGGCAAACCTGAACCAGGCCTGTCAGAAACGAAATCGATCAGCGTAGCACTCTGGGACCATAAACAAAAAAATACACTGAGGATTGATCTGTGGGCAAAGGATATGCCTGTGGAGGACATGAAACGGTTTCACGTTGAATGTCTCGGTGGTATAGCACAAAGCATCCTAAGCTCCACTCAGGATGAGTTCATGGCTAATGAAATTAATGCGCTCTGTGACCGCTTGGTTGAACATCTGAAAAAATCTAATCCCTAATTTCAGGGTATCTCAAACGTTTGTTTATTCATTATTTTTTGTACTTTTCTGGTAAGAAGCTCGGTATGCATACTAAATCACGCACCCATCAGCCTTTTAGTTATTCATTCAATTTCTCCAGACTGTATGAAGAATTTTTATAGAAATTCAGTTGCAACAGGACTGTTGCTGCTGTTTGCTACCATAGAAATGTTGGCTCAAACCAGTATTTCCGGCAACGTTACCGATGCAGTTAGTGGCGAGCCACTGGCCGGTGTAAATATCATAGTCAAGGGCAGGGTAATTGGGACGATCACTAATACCGACGGAAATTTTAACTTGTCCGTGAGTGCAGCACCACCGATGACACTGGTCTTTTCCTTTGTCGGTTACCGTAGTCAGGAACTTGAGATTACGGACCCCAACACAACAAACGTGGAAATCAAATTGGAAGAGCAAACTATTCTTGGGCAGGAAATAGTAGTATCAGCTTCAAGGGTGGAGGAAAGCATTCTCAAGTCGCCCGTCACAGTTGAGAAGCTTGATCTGTTGGCGATCCGACAAACTCCGGCGGCGGATTTTTTTGATGCACTTGCAAATGTAAAGGGTGTTCAGTTTACTTCCAGCAGTCTGAACTTTCCCCAGATCAATACCAGGGGCTTTGCTACTATCGCTAATGTGAGGTTTGTTCAAATGGTCGATGGCATTGACACACAAGCTCCATTACTGAATTTTCCAACCGGTAACATCGTAGGAATTGGTGAATTGGATACCGAGAGTATGGAGTTGCTCCCGGGAACAGCTTCCGCACTTTACGGACCGAATGCATTCAATGGCGTTCTTATTATGAGAAGTAAGAGTCCATTCGAATACCAGGGTCTTAGCGCCCAGTTTAAGGGCGGTATCACTACTTCCGACGCCCAGGGCGAATCGTATCCATTTTATAGTTTCAATGCCAGATACGCAAAAGCCTTCAATAATAAATTTGCCTTTAAGGTGAATTTCGCTTACATGAGCGCCGAAGACTGGCATGGAAACGACTATGCAACGGATGTCAACAACCCTGAATCAACGGTGAGCCTGGTGACCAAACCAAATTTTGACGGAGTGAATCTCTATGGTGATGAGACCAGGATACCTGTGCCCTTGCCAATACCTGGTTACGCAGCATTGGACTTGCGAAGAACGGGATGGAAAGAAGAAGATCTAGTCGACGATTATGACGCCACTAGCATTAAGGGAGATGTCGCATTGCACTATAGGCCAAATGACAAGCTCGAGCTACTCTATAATTATCGTTTCGGAGGTGGTAGCTCGGTTTATCAGGGTTCACAGAAATATGCGCTGCGCGATTTCACCCAGCAATTCCACAAAGTTGAGCTGAAGGGGAGCAACTTTTTTGTGAGGGGTTACATTACCGCAACTGATGCGGGAGACTCCTACAATATGGCAGCGCTGGGAGGAGTTTTGAATGAGCGCATAAGCCCTACGGCAGAGCAATGGGCGCCAGAATACGCGCAGACTTACATATTAGCAAGACAGGGCTACATATCAGGAGTACCAGCAGGCAATGATGAACTGGCGCATGCCGCGGCCCGTGCATATGCAGATAGAACGAGACCTTCAGTAGGCAGCGCAACTTATAATTCCCTATTGGAGGACGTTCGAAATTCCTATTTCCAGCGCGATCCATCAGGTGCGAAGTTTATCGATAACTCCAGGCTCTACCACGCGGAGTTCAATTACAATCTTGCAGACCAAATCCAGTTTGCAGAAATTCAAGTGGGAGGAAATTTTCGCCAGTACAGCTTGTTCTCTGACGGCACCATTTTCAACGAAGATCCCGATGATGGAACCAACTTCGAACGAATCAATATCAACGAATTCGGACTTTACACCCAAATTTCCGAGACAATAGCCGAGGTGTTGAAACTTACGGGATCCATCCGCTATGATAAGAATGAGAATTTTGAAGGAAGGTTCACGCCCCGCCTTTCCGCGGTCTATACAATTTTAGAAAATCACAATATACGCGCGAGTTTCCAGACTGGATTTCGCAATCCCGACACACAGGCGCAGTACATATTCTTTCCCGTCGGTACCAACACCTTGCTTGGCAGTGCCGAAGACAACGCGGCGCGATATGGCGTTCATGAAGGTGGCGCCTGGACTCGCTCGTCGTATGAAGCATTCAGAGGTTCAGGTGGAACATTGGCTGCTGACGGTACCCCTACTGGCGGCGATCCCAGCCTGCTAGTAACGGATAATGTAGACTATGTAAAACCCGAACGACTGGTGTCTTACGAAATTGGATACAAGGGCCTTTTTTCACAAAACTTTATTATTGACTTAAACTTTTATTACACGTCCTATCGGGACTTTATCGGAGGTGATGATGTCGCAGCAAAATTCCAGACCATCCACCAAGGAACGACTTACGATCCAGGTACTATCTATTCTCCTTACCGGAATTCACCGGAGGATGTCACCTCAACTGGTATAGGCGTTGGGTTGACCTACAATTTTGGAAAGGGATATTCGATTACAGGAAATTACAATTATGCTACGTTTGATTCCAAGCAATCGGATGGTAGTACATTCCGCGCAGGTTTCAACACCCCTGAGAGCAAATTCAACATTGGAATAGGAAACAGGAAGCTGACGAAGAACCTGGGGTTCAATGTCAATTTCAGGTGGCAGGATGAATTCTTATGGCAATCAGACTTCGGTGATTGGATTGTCCCTGAATTTGGTGTCTTTGATGCACAGGTCAGCTATAAAATACCGTCGATAAAAACCATCGCGAAACTTGGAGGATCAAATCTCTTCGGCAACGATTACCGGACAAATCTGGGTGGCCCTTTTGTTGGCCAACAGTATTACATCTCGCTCACGTTTGATGAATTTTTCAAGTAATTTCTAATAGCGGATACTTATGAAAAAATTACAATACATCTTGCTTGCGCTTTCAGGATTTCTCTGCTATGCATGCGAACAGGAACTGGTTGAAACTACTCCTGCGGATCCTGATCTCACCAATATTACACCAGATCCGTGCGAGGGATCAGCTGGTTCTGCTAATTTTGCAAAATTTGTTTCCATAGGAAATTCTTTTGTTGCGGGGGTCCAAGCGGGGGCTTTGTTTAATGATGGTCAAACCAACTCGCTCCCTGCCATTATGAACAATCAATTTGCGTGTGTGGGCGGGTCAAGTACTTTTAATCAACCCAGTATTAATTCTGCGCTGGGTTTTAACATTTTTATCACCCCTAATCCAACGCCCTCGGGTGCGGTGCTTGGGAGATTACTGCTTCAAGGAACACCCCCTAGACCTACGCCGCAAATCTCAGATAATGGAGCTCTGCCAAATCCAGTTGTGAATCCGGCCTTTCTTTACACAGGGTCAAAAGCTGAACTAAATAATTTTGGAGTACAGGCAATTGTTTTGGGCCAAGCGCTGATTCCCCAGACCGGTAATTGGGCCGGCGCTGGAGTCGATCCCAGGTTTAATCCGTTTTATGGCAGACTCGCATATCCAGGGACGGGCACTTCAACGATTATCGGTGATGCTGCTGCTGCCGGTGGTACATTTTTTATGTTCTGGCTTGGACTAGACGACTTTTTTCTACATGCTGCTTTTGGAGCTGATGCTACTAAAGCACCACTGACTGCTCCTGGCCCACTACCCAACGGTTTCGATGGGCAATACGCCGCGGCCGTAGGTTCTTTGCTAGCTTCCAATCCTGAGCTGAAAGGTGTGGTCGGAAATTTCCCTAATATTTTCGCAATGCCCCATTTTACATCGGTCACCTGGAATCCCGTTCCGCTGGATGCAGCTACCGCTACCGTTGTAAATACGTCTTATGCGGGGTACAATCAAGTCCTTGACGCCCTCAAAGGTCCGCCTTTTAATTATGCTGCCGCTGATGTCGATGCGCGCAAAATATTGTTTGCAGCTGGAAACAACGCCGTTGTTATCGTAGACGAAACGCTAAATGACTATGGTGATGAATTTGATATCCTTGAGGGAGCAGGTGCCATTTCGCCTGCACAAAGAGCTGCACTCGTACCGTATGAACAAGTCAGACAAACAAAATCAACTGACATCATGCCATTAGGAGCTGGTGCAGTTCTGGGAACGCTTGCTGATCCTAACAACCCACTGACGGTCATAGGAGTCGCGGTTCCGCTGGCGGACCAGTATGTTTTGATACCCAGTGAAATCGCCGCCATTGAAAGTGCCCGGACATCGTTTAATGCCACCGTTAAGACAATGGCAGATGCTAACACGAGCAGGCTGGCTTTCGCTGACGTAAACAAAGCATTTTCCGATTTCGTCACCGCCAAGGCAATGGTATCAAACAATATTACTATCACACCCAACATAAATCCGCCGACAGGAATTTATTCGGAAGACGGTGCGCATCCAAATACCCGTGGGTATGCTTTTATAGCTAATGTGTTTATTGGAGCAATTAACGAGCGCTTCGGCTCTACAGTGCCGTTGGTCAACCTTAGTAAATATAGCGCTACAGGTTTACCATTACCATGAAGCAGAAGCTCTAATGTATATTCAACTTTAAGTTTTAGATTTGCTGCACCACTTTTTAACATGCCCGCATTTTTTTGTCTATGACGAATCAAATTTCTGTCCCCAGGGCCCACAGACTGAAAAATAAGAACGGTCTGGAAATGACCGTCACTAATTTTGGCGGGAGGGTTATAACGTTAAAGGTACCCGACAAGAAGGGAAAGCTGGACGACATCGTGCTAGGGCATGATTTGCCGGAGGATTATCTCAATGGTCATCCACATTTCGGTGCCCTAATCGGCAGGTATGCAAACCGTATCTCAAAAGGCGCTTTTTTTATTGACGGCAGGCCTTATCAATTGCCTCTTAACCATGGTGATAACCATTTGCATGGGGGTCACGGATTCCAAAATCGTTTCTGGAAAATGACGCCATCAAGCGTGCAGGGCGATGAAGCATTGCTGTTGGAATATGCCAGTCCGGACGGAGAGGATGGCTACCCGTCGAATGTTAACGTAGAAGTTGCGTATATCCTTACCGGGAACAATGAATGGGTGATCGAATATAGTGCAACAACAGATGGACCAACAGTTATTAATCTAACCCAGCACAATTTTTATAATCTGGCAGGTGAAGGAAATGATAGTATCTTGGATCACAGTCTCATGATTAATGCCGATAGAATCACTATTGTCGATAAGGACTTAATACCTGATGGTAAAATGAGAAAGGTACAAGACACCCCATTCGATTTTAGAAGACTGGTTCGGGTTGGTGAACGGATTAATGATGGTGATGAACAATTGGCTTACGGGAAGGGATATGATCATAACTGGGTGTTGAACAAAATGGACAATGAGCTTTCGCATGCGGCAACGCTTATAGATCCCGGCAGCGCGAGGAAAATGGAAATCTGGACGACACAGCCGGGGCTGCAGCTATACACAGGAAATTTCCTGGATGGTACAGACAAAGGTAAAGCCGGCAAGACTTATCCCTACAGATCAGCTTTATGCTTGGAAGCGCAACACTTCCCTGACTCGCCAAATCATCCCGAATTCCCATCGACCATGTTGCGTCCAGGGGACACGTATTTCCACAGGACCGTTCATAAATTTTCCGTTGCTAATTAATGACTGGGATGCATCGCGGAAATGCGAATATTCAAGTCTCTTATCCGGCCTTAATATCATCTACAATTTTCTTTGCATAACCTTTCCATGTATACTGCGAAGCATGCACCCGCGCCCTTTCGCCCATCTCAGGTATTCTGTTCCTGTTATCAGCAAACCACGCGAGTTTTTCTGCAATAGCATCAGGATTTCGAATTGGAACCAAAAAGCCTGTGACTCCTTCTTTGACTAAGTCTGAACCGCCTGTGTTTGGCGTAATTACCAGCGGCAAACCCTGGCTCATAGCCTCTTGCATAACCAGCGCCCTACCTTCGACGATGGACGGTAAACAAAATACATCACAAGATCTCATTAACGCCAGTACCTGATCGTTTGGCCTGCCGGCTTCGTACACGAAATCCTGATATTGACTCCTGTAAAAGTCCATTGGGGCCAGTAAAGAACCCATGACAACTAATTCAATATCCTTTCGATTCAAGAGTTTTACAGCCGAGAACAGATCGCCTAGCCCTTTCCGCTGACCCATTGAGCCTGCAAAAAGTACACGCAAGGGCCGTTTGGCAAGTTTTGACGTATGGTCTATAGGTTGTTGATTATTGTTGTCAGGTGAACCGAACGGCGACATAATCAGCTTCTTTTTTCTCGCCCAGTCCGGCAGCGAATTCAGCACGAAGTCGCCTGGCCCGACAACGATATCGGCGAGTTCCATCTCCTGAGTTTTTCTTTCAAGCTTCTTTTCAGAGTCTTTAATTCCTCCTCCAAGGGTTACAGACCACGCAGGCAGTCTTTCCGCCTCTTCATTCATTAACCTGCGTCCGGTATCCCAATAAGCGATGGGTAAATCATAAATACATTTCAGCCCTAGGGATTTTGCTTTTTTAAATGTTGATAGCGCTCCGTCCTCGTAAGCATACACCGCCGTTACATTTTTCCTTTTTGTCAAGGCCGGCAACCGGCGTGAAACAGCCGCATCAAAATTCTGAAATACTGCGTCCAAACTGGCCCAACCAATTTCGTGGCGTACGCTCCCAGCAAAGCCAAGCCGTGGAAGTACCAATCGAGCCACTTCACGAACTGGATATAAGTGAATTTTATCCTTGGGTACTGAAAATGATCTTCTTAACAATTCGTTGCGCATATTCTCAGGCAATAATTTAAGCAACGAGCTATTGGGATCTACAGCAATTGCCGTGTTAAATTCCGCGAGCATGTCTTCTTCCTGCATAGCTTGCAACAATGCCCGGACAAAATTATTCCCACTAGGGTGCATCAAAACAACTGACATAGAGTGTGCGTGCTTTTTTTTTGTGCCCTAAAATAAGGCAAATTTATGATCCAGAGGTGGGGATAAGAATATTTGCACGATACAGCGTATTTATCACGGAATAAATCGCCAGTTAACTTCAAGGTTTAACCGTTTCTAGGCCACTTTCAACCCAGCTCGTATATCCGCCATCCAGCGTGTAAATATTTTTAAATCCAGATTGCTCCATTTGATCGACGGCACCAGCTGTACGCTTACCAGATTTACAGTAAACAAAATAGGTTTTGGACTTATCGAGGCCGCGAATTTTCTCTGCAAAACTTGAATCGGTGTAGTCAATATTCATCGCGCCCTTAATAAATCCCTCAGCCACCTCTTCAGGCGTTCGGACATCAAGTAAAATTGCATTGGATGTCGCGGAAAGCCGTGACATAAAGGCTTGAGGCTCCAGGTTCGTTGTGCCCGTTTCAGGCAAGCTGTTGCTTTCCTTGTTTTCCTTGCTGGCACAACCGGCCAACAAGAACATCAGACAGCAAAAGAAGAATATGTTTCGCATATAAGTCGAATTTAATATCATAGCGCTATATAAAAGTAATCAAATAAATCCGGCAACCTTGTAAGCAACAAAACCGGTCCACTCCTTTAATAGTTTCTCCCAAATAATAAATCCTTCTATACTCGGGATCAGTAGCGATGCTAGAAAGACTTTATCCGGCAGCCCATAAAAATCAGTACTGAACGACTCAACATGAAGTCCTGCTTTGTTATAGCACGCCATTGACCTGCGCATGTGAAAAGCAGATGTTATCAGCAAACAATCTTCAGCTCGGATCTTTTGCGTTTTCAATATTTCGCTCACAGCCACGGCGGATTCATAGGTATTTCTGGTTTCATTTTCCAGAATGATATCCGATTCAGGGATTTCTGCAATCAACATTACCCGCTTAAATTTGTCAGCTTCCGGTTCATCCGCTTTCAACAATCTTCCTGTGCCGCCACTGATAAGAATTTTCTTTATCAGTCCCAGTTTGTAAAGTTGAATGGTATGGGTAACCCGGTCGGCACCACGTTTAAAGTAGACTCGATCGTCAGGCTTAAGAAAACTGTGGGTAGTGCCTGTCAGCACAATTCCAATCTGATACGGACGCATATCCTTAAATGGCCGCGCATCCACTTCCCATGCGCGCATAATTGCATTCGAAATGAAATCATTTGAAAAGAATAGCATCAGGGAAAAGCCAGCCCAAAAAAATCTTTTTTTCCAGGGCTGCTTTTTTACAATTACCGAAACCAAAAAGCATAGAAATACCATCGTTAGCGGCAATACCAAAAAACTCAACGTCTTGGATAGGACAAAAAACATTGTTTCGCGTTTTACTTTCTTCTATTCAAGGGATTTGATAAATTTCCAATACCGTCAACGATCCTGCGCAACACATCAAAATACAACGTAATGGCTAATACCAGCGTCATAGACCAGATGACACTGGTATTGAAATAAAATGTGTCTATATCTTCTTTAAGGAAATGTTTTGCCGGCATATAGAACTGTGCGTCAAAGTCGATCGCATGGTCGGGATCAGGATCCTTATAAATCGGATAAATTTTCTGGATCAGTTTGCCGTCCTTTTCAATTATACGGTGCGTCTCCGTTAAATTTTTGACCAGTTCAGCGATCGCCTCATTATGGTAAGTCTCGCGGTAACGATTGAAAAGAGCTTCCTTTTCACGCGTGTTCGTCAAACTAAAAATCAATTCTTCTTTTTTCTTGTCAGCTGCATTATAACGGTTGACGTAAAACCGCTTTAGACCTTCCAAAAATTGAGAAATCTGTTCGTATGAAACCGAATCAAAGCGGCCGGCAGCAAGATTGCCAACTGCCGCCAAATCGTGTTGTGTCTCCCGCAGTTCCTTCAATAGCTCATTTCGTATGAGCATTAGATCATCATTGACTTTGTCCTTTACGTTCTCGTCGGCTGATCGGAAATTATTCAAACAATACTGAAGTCTAGTCTCTATTTCGGGTATAAGATATACCTTTTTATAATCCGAATTTGCCATCGCCTTGTCATAGAGGTAAAACTGTTTTTCAAAATCATTGTCCTTGAACTGAGTTACCATTGCGGCCTCGAAGGCCCAGCGCGATGCCATCAAATCACCCACAAAAGGCACCGTTGCCACATTTCCAATTCTCGGATTCAATTTATCGAATTTAACAACAACCCCGCTCAAGATAAGTTGCGGTATCAACAGTAATGGAATCAAAATATAGATCGTGACAGCAGAATTAAATGCTGATGATATATTCAATCCCAAAAGATTTGCAAAACAGGCTGTTGTAAACAAAATAAACCAATGTTCCAAAAACATACCCTCGATCTGTAAAATAAAGTTTCCCACCCACACAAAACTTAATGTCTGAATAGCAGATAGAATAAACAAAATGGAAATCTTGGAAATAATATAACTACTTCTGCTCAAATGCAGAAAGGCCTCGCGTTTCAGAATCTTGCGATCGCGAATGATTTCCTCTGCACTTACGGTAAGGCCCATGAACAACGCTACGATGATGCTCATGAACAAATATGCCGGCAAATTTAAGTTCTTTGAAAACAAATATTCATTTAAGAACTTATCATCTTCATTGTAGTATCTGACTATAAAGGCAAGTATAAATGCGAGAACCGGTGCTTCCAGCAGATTAATGATCATGTATTGCCGATTGTGAATTTTCGCTTGGATATCACGCAAGGAGAACAAGTGCGCCTGCTTTAATCGAGATGGAATATTCAGGGTTGAATGCGGCTGTTCATGTGAAGGCTTAACGGAAAACGGCTTGTAGTTCTTTTTGTAGACAACATTCCATTGCTCCGGAGAGATCTTTCTCTCATTTGTAAAGTAACCATACTCGTTGATGACTTTCGTTTCGATAATGTTAAAAATTTGTTCAGGGTTGACATTGCCGCAATCGTGACATTCTCCTTCGTCGCTATTCACAAGGTTGACAGATTTTTTGAAGTATACGATTGAGTCAACGGGATTCCCATAGTAAATCTGGTAACCACCTGTATCAAGGATCAACAGCTTATCAAACATCTTGAAGATGTCTGAAGAAGGCTGATGTATGACGGCAAAAACCAATTTGCCCTTCAACGAAAGTTCCTTTAACAAATCAATAATATTTTCAGAGTCCCTTGACGACAACCCACTGGTCGGTTCATCACAAAAAAGTACTGCGGGTTCGCGAAGGAGCTCGAGGCCAATGTTCAGTCTCTTTCTCTGGCCACCGCTTATTGTCTTTTGCAACGGTGACCCAACTTTGAGATCTTTGGTTTCTGTTAGACCCAGGTCTTCAAGCACCTTCATCACCAGGTCAGTGATTTCCTGCTCTGACAAATTTGAAAAACAAAGTTTTGCAGCATAGTACAAATTTTGATAGACTGTGAGGTCTTCGATCAGCAGATCATCCTGCGGGACGAAACCGATTACTCCCTCAATTTTTTCCGGATGTTTGTGAATGTCTATCCCATTGATCAGTACTTCACCCTCCGAGGGCTTTTCTGAACCATTCAATACGTGCAACAAGGTTGACTTTCCCGCTCCGCTGCCGCCCATTAATGCAATCAGGTTGCCCGACTCTTCCGATAAATTAACTCCTCTTAATCCAATCCTGCCGCTCTTGAACCTGAAGCTTATATTCCTGCCTTCAAATGAAAGCCTGGGAAATTCTCCAAACTTCTTAAACCTGTTTAATACCTCGCCATAATAGATTGGTTCATCCTTCTCCCAGCGCAACATACTGCCTACTGCAAAAACGCCAATCCTTCCAGCCTTCACCGGAACCCCGTTCAGATAGACATCGGATCCGCCCAGATATTTAATGAAATAAAACTCCGCTTGCTCTACATATAGAATCGCTATAAATCCCCTGAGATGAGACCTGCAGATGTAATGGGATCTAGATGAACCGCGTACGTTTGCAGCGTCTATGACAAGAATCTGAGGATGGTTAATTTGCGCCGGCTCCTGGGCAAGGACGAAGGTGATAATCGCCTCCACCTCCTTCGGATTAATTTTAAAGTGCTCTCCGATAGTATTGACCAGTTCTTTCTCACGATCTGAAATACTTCCGTCGGCCTGGATAACATTAATAATTTCGAGTACTAGAACTATTTTTTGTTTTTGAGTTAAATCGACACTAACCTCTCTGCATAGTTCGCTAACACGGGCAACTTCACTGGTTGTCCCCGCTGCGCCTGGAGTAAGATTCCCCGTAAATTCATCGAACATTTTTAGATAGGAGTCGACGGCTGATAGGCTGACATGCCCTTCCAAGAAAGTTTTAATTTGATCGCGCTCGTGATGCGTTACTTCATCTTCCTTGGCTACTACGGCAAACAAACGGAGAATGGCATTGAGTAACTGTTCGCTCATTGTAAAAGTTTAAATCGGGATATCTAAATATATCGAAAGATGATATAATAGCCGAAAAATAATAAGGGACTGGTAGTTCCAGTCCCTTATATTCATGTAAGATAAATCACCTGTCAGTCTGTAATGCTCTTTCTTATTTTTTCAACAATGTTGGTGATTTCGATGAGGTTCTTGTCTGATAGGACCAAATTTGCCTTGTTGTTCTTGATTTGCTCTTCAATGTTTAAGGCTGCATATGCAGCTTCAAGAGACTTCAGATCAGACGCGATCGTTGTTACTGGCTCACTTTGTTCAACTGCCGTAGAGGTAAGCATTTTCAATAGATCGGAAACCGATTTCTTTTGATCGAGTATCACCCGGATAATGGGGGTAAGCACCAGATTTTTGGCGTCATCAGGAAGGAGATCTTTCGGATATGTCTTAACTAAACCAGTTGAAATATAGAGACCTTCTATAAAACTCCCTGTTACCACGAGGGCAGAAAGTTTGTTTCTATTATCATCTGCAAGGTACGTCTGCGTCTGTTTTATAGTTCGATCCAGGAGTCGGGTCAAAGAATCCTTGTTGGTGATGTTCTGTTCAAATTTTTGAAGCACCTCAACATCGAAAGAACCAATAACACCCAGGTTATCGGCAAGGGTCTTGGCCGAGTTCAGATAATCAATTGCCTGCTGGGTCTTATCATACGAGCTCAAGTACCCAATATCGGCTGCATACACACCCAGGTTAAGCGCAGCCTTATCGGTACGGGAGGCATACTGGTCGACTTTTGTACGAGGATTGACCAAGCTTTCATTAAATTCAGCACCAGTAGCTTGTAGCAGATACGGGATTTCAGAAGGAGAAGGGATGTTGTAGATTAATTCTTCTAGCTGTTGTTTCAGGCTTTGTTCTGCATCTTTAAATTCTGTGGAGTTTTTATCTTTATCGCTACTGGAAGACCCACATGATGCCAATGCCAAGGCGATCAAGGGACTAATGGTGAAATAAATGAGGTGCTTAAATTTCATGGTAATGCTTAGGTTTAGAGTTTCAATTTTAACACATTTTTCAAAGCTTTAAAACCAACAATTATATTTTAAGTAACTTTTTATCCATTTGGCTACTTTTTTATTAAGTTTATTGATGCACCTTTGAAAAGCAGTTATGCCTAGACTAGTAGATAAGACGGTGTTGATCGATGACAGTGACATCGATCTTTTTATCCAGCGGAGATTTTTGGAAGTTTATGATTTTTCGAATGAGCTTTTGCTCTACAAGTCGGCTGACGAAGCCTTGAATTGGCTTAAAAACGCAACTATTGATGATGCCCCCGAGATAATTTTTCTGGACCTAAATATGCCGGAAGTCGATGGGTTTTCCTTTCTGAAAAATTTCAAAGATCTGCCAGAACCCATCAGGTCAAAATCAAAAATCGTGGTCCTAACGAGTTCAAACAGCGCAAAAGACAGGTCGCAAGCCTTCACCTTTCCTAACGTTATACAATTTATTACCAAGCCGCTCAAACAATCTGACATTGAGGATCTAAAAAAACTGATCAATCACAACGAGTTCACCGGTCAAGCCAATCTTTAAATTCCTGCACCCGCTCCCTGGAAACGATTATATCTGAATCGTCAGACCCTTTCAGAACAAGTTTTAACCGGCTATTGGAATAGCTCACCATGTCCTGGATAGATTCCGCTGAAACGATATACTTCCGGTTAATTCGAAAGAATAGCTGGGGATTCAGAACTTCTTCGAGTTGTTCCAACGTAAAATCAAGAATATGTCTCCTTCCATCCGAAATTTTGGCAAAGGTGGCCTTTTCAAAACTGAAAAAATACAAGATATCGTTTACCTCGATTGACTTTAGATGTTCACCCACCTTTATGACAAACCGCGTTTTATATTGACGCGTTAACATTTTTACTGCTTCTCCAATGCTTGTTAACAATTCGGCAGCATTATCCTTTCGGGTAAGTGTCTCAAATTTTTTCAAAGCTGCTGCAAGATCCTCTTTGTCAACCGGCTTCAAGATGTAATCTATGCTGTTGACTTTAAACGCTCGCAACGCATAAGCATCATAGGCAGTAGTAAAAATAACGGGGGCCATTACCTGGCATTGCTCAAAAATCCGGAAGCTGATTCCATCTGCAAGTTGAATGTCCATGAAAATCAAATCTGGTGAAGGATTTTCGTTAAGCCATTTCACGGATTTTTTTACCGAATCGAGCTTGTCTAAAATCAACACCTCCGGAATTAGGTCCTTAATCAACGACTCCAGTCTCCTGGCGGCCTGCGGTTCATCCTCTACTATCAATACGTTCTTCATGATAACGGCTGGGATATCCTCGGCAAGCGAACTCTAAATGTTCCGTTTTGATACACCTCTACTCTCCGATCGGTCAGGAATTCGTACCTTTTGCAAATGTTTTCCAGCCCGACACCTGGAGAGTTTTCATCCATCCCTGATTTTCTTTGCAGATTATTCTAAAACAACGATCGAATCACTGTCGGAATACACTTTAATGGTCAATGGATGCTCTTCAGAAATC
>JAICGJ010000012.1 GCA_025923195.1 Chryseolinea sp. | reverse complement strand
TTTGGGTACAGCACCAACTTGCTTGTCAACGATTTGTCCACCTTTGAAAACCAATAGTGTGGGAATGTTACGAACTCCAAAACGGGCAGTAACTGCCGGGTTATCGTCCACATTCAATTTGCCAATGACAGCTTTGCCTTCGTAGTCGTTTGCAAGTTCTTCAACTACGGGTCCGATCATTTTACAAGGTCCGCACCATTCTGCCCAAAAGTCCACCAGGACAGGCTTATCGGAATTAATAATCTGATCAAAGTTGGCATCGTTAAGTTCAATTGTTTTTCCCATTGGCGTATTATTTTTAATGTTATTCTCAGGATTCAATAGTCGAACGCAAAGGTATATTTTTTAGTTCAAAGTGTGTATCGTCCATGGTCGATGGTCGATGGTCCATAGCCTGCAGCGGCATCTGGAACGCTAAACCAATACTACAGTCGCCAATCAACCATTAACGTCGGCGGTCAGAGTAGATAGCAGCGCCACTATTGGATCACGTACACATCCACCATGGACTATGGACCATCGACTATCGACTACCCTAAATCACTTCGACCTCTACAGCCCCTGCTTTCTTCATGTGAATAGCCATATCATTAACCGGGTTAACACGGAATTTATGCGATAACAGTTCAAGGCTGATGTTCTCTTTGTCGTCCTGAATCTTTAGATAGAGAGGAGTGTTGCCTGCATAGCTTTGACACACATCCTCTATGATCTCAATCATTTCTTGAGTTAGATCGATTGAATTGATTCTTAGCTGCACACCTTTACTTCGTTTCACGCCTAACTCATTGAGGAGATCAATATTCCGGATTTTGACCTCAACATTTTGTTGACCCCAGGTATTCTTTACAACAGTCCCCTCGACGAAAATGAACCAGCCGATGTTCATGAAAGTCCTGAACTTCAGGTAGTCCTCACCGAAGAGGGTGAAGGTGTAATTGCCACTATAGTCCTCCAACGTAAATTTTCCAAAGGGCTTGCCAGTCTTGGTAGTCCGGTGTTCTACACCTGAGACAATACCGCCGAGCTTAATTTCACGACCGATAATTCCATCAAGATCTGCAAGCTCACTACACGTAGTTTTGCAGAATGACTGCATTTCAAATTTGAAATTGTCGAGCGGATGACCGGATATATAAATGCCAACAACTTCTTTTTCAAGATTGAGTTTTTCAATTTCAGTGAATGGCTCAACGTACTCCAGCTTTGGCTTCGGCATCGTAATACCTGAAGCACCGCCAAACAAGCTAACTTGTGCACTCTGTTCATCTTGTTGAGTCTTGGCTGCATACTTTATCGCTTTTTCAAGAAGGTTAACTTCCCCATCCTTGGCAAACACGTACTGTCTTCGGTGGATTCCTGAGAAACAATCAAAAGCGCCCGACAAGGCCAGGCATTCGAAAGTCTTTTTGGTGACACTGCGTTGATTAAGACGGCGTGCAAAGTCAAAAATATCCTGGAATGGTCCGCGTACATCGCGTTCTTGAATAATAGCCTCAACGGCGGCATCTCCAGCTCCTTTTATTGCACCCAAGCCAAAACGAATTTCGCCATCCTTGTTTACCGCGAAATAGACGCCTGATTCGTTGACATGCGGCCCTAATACCTTTATCCCAAGGCTTCTACACTCTTCAATAAAGAATGTAACATTATCCAGGTTGTTTTGCGAGTGCGTTAAAACCGCTGCCATATACTCCGCGGGAAAATTTGCCTTAAGGTAGGCAGTTTGATAAGCCACAAGTGAATAACAAGTTGAATGGGATTTGTTAAACGCGTATTGAGCAAATGCTTCCCAGTCCGTCCAGATCTTTTCGCAAGTTTCAGGAGCATGGCCATTCCTCTTGCAGCCCTCAATGAATTTGTCCTTCATTTTGTCGAGCACTGCCTTTTGCTTTTTCCCCATTGCCTTTCGCAATACGTCTGCATCACCTTTGCTAAAACCTGCGAGCTTCTGCGACAAGAGCATTACCTGCTCCTGATATACGGTGATGCCATACGTCTCGGATAAATATTCTTCCATCGCAGGCAAATCGTATTTGATTGATTCCCGGCCATGCTTACGATTAATGAACGCAGGTATGTATTCCATTGGACCTGGACGATACAAAGCATTCATGGCGATGAGGTCTTCAAACTTATCAGGCTTGAGCTGTCGTAAATATTTTTGCATACCGACACTTTCAAACTGAAATGTTCCAGTTGTTTCACCCCTTTGGAAAAGTTGATAGGTTTTAATGTCATCAAGCGGAATGGAATCGATGTCAATATCCAATCCCTTACTCTTTCTGATGTTCTTCAGTGCCGTATTGATAATAGAAAGCGTAGTCAAACCCAGGAAGTCCATCTTTAGCATACCAGCGCTTTCGACAACGCTGTTATCAAATTGTGTTACCAGCATGTCCGAATCTTTCGCGATGGAAACCGGAACAAACTTTGTCAGTTCATCAGGTGTAATGATAACACCGCATGCATGCGTGCCTGTATTTCGAACTGAGCCTTCAAGAACGACAGCCTGCTGCAGAACCTGAGCTTTTAGGTCCGTGCCTTTTTTTATTTCAGCAAGCTCTTTCACCTCCGAAAATGCAAGATCAAGAGAAGTTCCAGGTCTTTCTGGAACCATTTTTGCCAGCAGGTTCGCTTCTGAAAGAGGCAGTTCCATTACTCTGGCGCAATCTCGGATGGAAGACTTGGCCGCCATAGTACCATAGGTAATAATTTGTGCTACCTGGTTCTTACCATATTTGTCTATTACGTACTTCAAAACCTTTTCGCGTCCTTCATCATCGAAGTCAATGTCAATATCAGGTAACGATACGCGGTCGGGATTCAAGAAGCGTTCGAAAAGTAAATCATATTTGATCGGATCGACATTTGTAATTCCGATGCTGTATGCAACGGCTGAGCCGGCTGCTGATCCACGGCCAGGTCCAACCGATACTCCGATTTCGCGTGCTTTAGACGTGAAATCCTGGACGATGAGAAAGTATCCGGGATACCCGGTTTTTTGAATGGTATCTAATTCAAAGTCGAGTCGCTCCTGCAGGGCTTCGGTAATCTCACCGTATTTTTGCTTGGCACCTTGATAAGTCAGGTACCGGAGGTATTCATCTTCCGTTACAAATGCTCTTGGAATATCGAATTTTGGCAGTAAAACATTTCGCTCAAGTGTATAGCTCTCAATTTTGCTAACGATTTCTTCGACGGTATCGATTGCATCCGGCAAATCCCGAAAGATAGACTTCATTTCCTGCTGAGACTTAAAATAGTACTCGGCGTTTGCCAGGCCATAACGAGTGCCTCGCCCGTAACCTATGGGCGTGGACTTAAATTCACCCTCTTTTATACAAAGCAACACATCATGAGCATTAGCTTCTTCCTTGCCCAGGTAGAATGCCTCATTTGCTGCGAAATATTTGACGCCGTATTTATGAGCAAAACGCAGGAGAGTTTCGTTTACGTGATCCTCCTCGCGTATGCCATGTCGGTTCAATTCAACATAGAAATCATCTCCAAATAAAGTGTGCCACCATCTAAATGCTTCCTCCGCCTGTTTTTCACCCACGCTTAGAATCAAATGAGGAATCTCGCTTGTGAGTGAACCGGTCGTGGCAATGAGATCTTGTCTGAATTCTTCAACTAAAACTTTGTCTATGCGCGGATAGATACCGTATAGCCCTTCCGTGAAACCGTATGAGCTCAACTTCGCTAAATTATGATATCCATTTTTGTTCTTGGCGAGTAGGACCTGCGTGAACCTTCTGTCTGGATTATCTTTTGTGAACTTTAATTTTTTTCGATCATCGGCAATATAGAATTCGCAACCGACAATGGGTTTGATTTCATGATTCAATGCTTCGCGGACGAACTTGAAAGCCCCATACATGTTGCCGAGATCGGTTAGTGCAATGGCGGGCATACCTAATGATTTCGCCTTGCTCACCATAGCTTTTATGTCGGGCGTTGCCTGGAGAACAGAAAACTGAGAGTGTACATGCAGGTGCACAAACGGTTTATCGGACACAATCAGCTCATTGTCACTGAGTTTGTATCCTGCCTGCTTAAGTGTTTCGCGTTTTGTGGAATTTGCTGCCTCAAGATTTGGCTCCTCGTACTCGATCTCTTCAACCATTGTTGAGTCAAACGGCTTCACGACATTTTGCTTCAAAAGACCAAAGTAGCAACGTGCTGTCGCGGCGACGTCATAGGACGCATCGTGTGCATCGCCAAAATCCTTCCCAAAAAGTTTCTTATGCAGTTCTAATAGTGTGGGCATTTTTAGCTTGCCGCCCAAACCACCTTGAAGCTGGCAGTATTCCGTTGCGGATACTCCCGTATCAAACTTACTTAGCCTTAAGAGAACATCTGGCTCGCGTTTCAGCCGAATAAATTCTGCGCCAATGATGCTGATGTCGAATTCAATGTTATGGCCCACGACCAGCGATGTGTCCGCCAGATCCCTCGTTAGCAGATCGAGAACTTTGCTTAGATCGTCACCCTCCGCAAGTGCCCGCTTGGTGGAGATACCGTGAACTTGCTCTGCCTTGAAAGGTATATCAAATCCATCTGGCCTTATGAGATAGCTATGCTGAGACAACAGTTTTCCATTCTTGCCGTGAAGCTGCCATGCGATCTGCACGAGTCGTGGCCAGTTGTCAAGATCAGTTATTGGCGCTGTCTTATTGTGAGGTAGTCCTGTAGTTTCTGTGTCGAAGATTAGATACATCTGAAAATGTGAATAGGCTTGAATGTAAAATTAATTTTTGAATTGAAGCTTTCGCCCGGGATTTAGCGGAGATGTGCGAAAAAATAGTGCTCATTTTAAGTAAGCCAAACTGGGAAGTCGTTTCTTTTTTGACTCTTATTTCGGTATCCCCGAGCGTTATGTTATCAGTAAAATATTGTAAATCAACGAGTTAAATATTAGCATAATTGTTGGCTTGTATAGCAAAATTGTTCAACAAAAATATGAAACAGACTATTAAAGCCATTCGCAAATTCCTGCAAAAAGAATGGTTTTTATTAATTACTGTTGCGGCGATTGCCGTCATCATTTTATTGTTTGAATTATTTTGATCTCGAGGTCTATTTATATAGGTTATAAAGTAATTGTTTACTTGGTAGAGTAGGGTTTCAGGAGTATTTTTCGCAAAATTTCTGAAGCCTCCGTATGAATTGGTTTACCAAGCTTCTGTCGAGTACATTAGGCAGAAAACTTCTCATGGCCTTAACCGGTCTCTTTCTCATTCTATTTCTTGTAGTTCACTTAATCGGTAATCTTCAGCTGTTAAAGAACGATGATGGCGAAGCCTTCAATGTTTATGCTAAGTTCATGACGAGCAACCCTATTATTGTGACCATTTCATATGTCAACTATACATTCATTCTTATCCATATCATTTGGGCTCTGCTTCTTACCATCAAGAATCGAGATGCGCGAGGCGTAGTTGGGTATTCCGTTATCAAAAACTCGTCGCCATGGACCTCGCGTAACATGGGTATTCTGGGAACCTTCATCCTGATTTTTTTGGTGATTCACCTCCGCGGATTTTGGTATGAAATGCATTGGGGTGGCATTCCCACCGTCAACTACGACGGAGACGAAGTGAAGAACCTTTATGCAACAGTAGATGAAGCATATTCCAAGGGTTGGTATGTGGCTATTTATGTCTTCAGTATGTTCATTCTGGCATTTCACTTATGGCATGGCTTCGTCAGTGCATTTCAAACGCTTGGACTAAACCATAAGAAATATAATCCCGTGATTGCTTTTGTAGGTAAAGCGTTTGCTATCGTCGTTCCGGCCTTGTTTGCACTGATACCGATATGGATGTTCCTCGAATAAGGTTATGTATCAATTAAGATGGCGTATGCGCTAATACCAAGCTGAAGAATTTGGCAATTGTGGTGTCTTAAAAAATATTTAGATGAAATTAGATTCAAAAATTCCGGATGGTCCGCTCGCTGAAAAATGGACCAAACACAAATTCAATCTTAAACTGGTAAACCCGGCGAATAAGCGGAAGTACGATATAATAGTAGTAGGCACAGGTTTGGCGGGTGCGTCAGCAGCGGCATCGTTAGGGGAGCTGGGATATAATGTGAAGGCATTTTGTTTTCAGGATAGCGCGCGTCGAGCGCACAGCATTGCAGCCCAGGGAGGTATTAATGCGGCGAAAAATTATCAGAATGACGGTGATAGCGTTTACCGGCTATTTTATGATACGATAAAGGGAGGAGACTATCGGGCACGGGAAGGAAATGTTTACCGGCTTGCGCAAGAGAGCGTCAATATTATTGATCAATGTGTTGCACAAGGTGTCCCATTTGCCCGGGAGTACGGGGGGTTGCTTGCTAATCGATCATTTGGAGGCGCTCAGGTATCCAGAACATTTTACGCACGCGGCCAGACAGGTCAGCAACTTCTATTAGGAGCATATTCTGCGCTTAACCGTCAGATCTCGAATGGAAAGGTGAAGATGTATCCTCGTACAGAGATGTTGGATGTCGTCCTTGTTGACGGAAAAGCCAGAGGGATAATCACCCGTGATCTCGTTACGGGCAAGATCGAGGCTCATAGTGCCCACGCAGTCTTGCTGTGTACTGGAGGTTATGGTAATGTCTTTTTCCTGTCAACAAATGCGAAGGGATGCAATGCGACTGCTATCTGGAGGGCGCACAAAAAAGGGGCCTTGTTTGGAAACCCCTGTTTTACACAAATACATCCGACTTGCATTCCAGTTTCGGGTGACCATCAGTCGAAACTCACGCTCATGTCGGAGTCACTGCGTAATGACGGTCGAGTATGGGTTCCGAAAGTCGCTCGACCAGGTCTAAAGGCAAAAGATGCCGTGAACATTCCAGAAGCTGAAAGAGATTATTTCCTTGAAAGAAGGTATCCATCCTTCGGCAATCTCGTGCCTCGCGACGTCGCTTCGCGAAACGCTAAAAACATGTGTGATGACGGTCGGGGAGTAGGCTCAGGATTGGCTGTGTTCCTTGATTTTGCAGATGCTATAAAACGAGATGGAAAGAAAGTCATCGAAGCTAAGTATGGTAACCTCTTTGATATGTACAAACAAATTACGGGCGACAATCCATACGAAGCACCAATGATGATCTATCCCGCTGTTCACTATACAATGGGAGGACTCTGGGTTGACTATAACCTTATGACTACCGTACCTGGCCTTTATGCCCTTGGAGAAGCAAACTTTTCGGATCATGGAGCTAACCGGTTAGGAGCGAGCGCACTAATGCAAGGACTGGCGGATGGTTACTTCGTTATTCCTTACACCATCGGCGATTACCTTGCAGGCATGCCTACGGAAAAAATAAGCGCTGATCGAGGAGAATTTAGAGAAGCTCTTGAAAAGGTAAACTCAACGATTCTGAAATTCCTTTCAATTAAAGGAAAGAAGACAGTGGATCAGTTTCATCGTGAGCTTGGGTTGACTATGTGGGACTACTGCGGCATGGCGAGAAATGCTGAGGGACTTAAGAAAGCCAAGACCCACATCCGCCAACTGCGTGACGAATTTTGGCAAAATGTTAATGTCTTGGGGAGCTCAAACGAATTGAATCAGGAATTGGAAAAGGCCATGCGTGTCGCCGACTTTATGGAGCTTGGTGAATTAATGGTTGACGATGCGTTGCATCGTGAGGAGTCTTGCGGCGGGCACTTCAGGGAAGAATATCAGACGCCTGACGGCGAAGCACAACGCAGGGACGATTTATTTACATATGCTGCCGCCTGGGAGTACAAAGGTGAGAATCAGGTAGAAGTGCTCCATAAAGAAGAATTGATATTTGAGAATGTTAAGTTGACTCAAAGAAGCTATAAGTGATATGAAGATTACCCTAAAGATCTGGCGTCAGAAAAATCAGGGAGCAAAGGGCTCCTTTAAGGAATATAAAGTAGATCATGTGTCGCCCGACATGTCTTTTCTTGAAATGTTGGACGTGTTAAACACGGAACTGATTTTGAAAGGAGAAGAACCGATAGCTTTCGATCATGATTGCCGGGAGGGAATTTGCGGGACATGCAGTCTGTACATCAATGGCCGCCCACATGGTCCATTGCAAACTACGACATGCCAGCTTCACATGCGCACCTTTAAAGACGGCGAGATAATTACGATCGAGCCCTGGCGTGCAAAGGCATTTCCCATCATAAAGGACCTGGTAGTAGACCGTGGAGCATTTGAGCGGATACAACAGGCTGGCGGCTATGTCTCAGTTAACACAGGTGGGGTCCCTGACGCTAACGAGATACCAATACCTAAAAAAGTTGCGGACGAAGCTTTTGATGCAGCTGCCTGTATTGGCTGCGGCGCTTGTGTCGCGGCATGTAAGAATGCATCCGCAATGTTATTTGTGAGTGCCAAAGTATCTCAGTTGGCGCTATTACCTCAAGGCAAACCTGAAAAAAAAGAACGCGTCGAACGAATGGTTGCTCAAATGGATGCAGAGGGATTTGGTGCGTGCACTAATACGGGTGCGTGCGAAGCAGAATGCCCCAAGTCAATCAGCTTGTCGAACATTGCTCGCATGAACCGGGAATACTTTTCGGCAAAGTTTTCTTCTTACGAGGTGACCACCAAAGGAGAAGGTTAACTATCTATGCTGGCATCAGGACAACTTTGTCATTCTGTTTCATATCCGTCCTTGAGTGCTGCAGCTAAGGCTGTAAATGGAGTTTTTCGCACCCATATTTATTGGTATGTAATAAAGATGGGGCTTTTGTACTTATCCGTAGCTTTAACAGCGTTAGATTTGTCCTAAATGAAATTGGCACGGATGTGGCAATTGGCTGACAAAGTACTTCAAATCGCAACTTTGTGAAGAAGTTTTTTATCATTCTTCTATTTTTTACGCGTTGTAGTCCGCAGGTCCAGCCACCAGATCCAGAATCGCTGAAACCTTCATGGCTGAAAACAAGTCCATATCAGGATGGGTACTACACAGGTATTGGTCATAGCATCAAGAGTGGTTCTAACAATTATGTGCAGGCGGCAAAAAAAAGTGCGTTAGACGATTTAGTTTCAGAAATAAAAGTGAATATCTCCAGCACTTCGATCTTGAATCAAATAGAGGTTGACAGGAAACTGTCTGAACAATACGAACAGATAATTCAGACAACGGCGGCTGATGAAATTGAAGAATTTGAGTTGGTTGATGCATGGGAGGACGCGACAAATTATTGGGTATATTATCGTCTGTCGATCGCGCGTTACCGTCAGATAAAAGAAGAGCAAAAACGGAATGCTACCGTGTTAGCATCGGATTATCTTCAAAAAGGCAAGGACGCGGAGAAGATTGGAGAGCGCTTGCAGGCTATGAGTTTTTATTTTCAGGCATTGCGCTCAATCGAGAAATACCTGGGTGAACCGATACCCATCACATTGGATGGGAAAGAGGTACTTCTTGGAAATGAGATCTATGCGTCATTGCAAATGTTGTTGAACAAGATAGAAGTCCAGTTGAACCCAGATGAGATTTTTGTGAATCGCAGGGTAAATCAGACTAATCAAACAGTTATTGCAACATCGGTATACAGCGATTTGAGTAAGGCAGCAAGTTACCTTCCCTTGTACGCCAGCTTCGAAAAAGGAGCCGGCGAACTTTTCCCGACATACAAAACCAATGAGCGCGGAGAGTCAAAGATTCTGATCAATAAAATTGGATCCAAAGACCTTGAGCAGTCAATCGTAGTTAAAGTTGACATTGATGCGTTGAGTGGTTCCGGCACATCACCAATATATACCTTGGTGACAAAGACGCTGACATTGCCTAGCGCTAACGTTATGCTGAAGGTTCAGCGGCCGCTTGTTTATATGACCGCCGAAGAAAGAAGCTTCGGGCAAACGAAAAGCACTTATCAGTTAACAAACAGGTTAAAGAATTTATTGGCGAACAATGGTTTCGAGTTTACTGAGAGCCGTGGGTCTGCAGATCTGTGGTTTGATGTCAAGTCAGACGCAGAAAAGGGATCTATTACAGGAAGTATCTACGTAACCTATTTGACAAGTGTTATCAAAGTATTGGCGGTGAAGGAAGGAAAGGAAATATATGCCACAACGCTTGATCGTGTGAAGGGGTATGGACTTGATTATGACAAATCCAGCGTTGATGCCTACAACAAAGCAATAGAAGCTTTAGAAAATGAAAAAATTAACGAATTATTGGATACCGTCCTGCAATAGCCTAAAATAAGGCCCTTGAGTTTGGTATTTAAATTGCCTATATACTTTAAACCAAAATTTCCAATTGAATTATGAAACACATGAGCTATTCTACTCTGATGCTTGTCTTGCTTGGCGGAATTTTTTTGATTGGCTGTAAAGGTAAACAGAAGATTCCCAAGGGCGAAACTGAAGTTGTCGTTCCATGCTCCGGACCTGATTTCTTTACCACCAATAAATTCTTTCGTGCAAACTCGATTGGTGAAAGCCAGGATCAGGTAACGTCAAAAAAGAAGGCGTTGGCCAATGCGCGCGCTGAACTTGCCGCTAGTATACAAACCACCGTGAAAGCGGTGACTGACAACTATACAAACTCCCGTGAAATGAATAACAAGGAGCAGGTGGAAGAACGATTTGAGCAACTGAACCGCGAAATCGTTGATCAGAAGCTCACCGGATTAAAAACCATCTGTGAGAAATTGGTCAAGACCGACCAGGCAAGTTATAAGACCTACATCGCCATTGAGCTTTCAGCTGAAGATTTAGTAGCGACCTACAATGAACGGCTTTCGAAGGATGATCGGTTGAGAATCGATTATGACTACGAAAAGTTCAAGGAAACTTTTGAAAAGGAAATGGAAAAAATGGGACGGGAAAACTAAAACACAAAGCTTGCGAAATGCCTCTTATATGAGGCATTTTTTTGTTAAGAAGCCTGGGAATAACGGATAGGCTTGTGATGTACATATGGACGAAAATACCAGTCCGCGCGTTCGGTTTACGGTAAGTGCTGGGTAGATGTGAAAGTCTTTGCACTCGACGAAGTTTAGTCTGGGTTGAAATTCATTTACGGGATAAAAAGACCGTTAATTAAAACAACCTGAAGATATGGATCTCGTTGAAAGATAGTATAGGCGTTGATAATGTCGATTTCCATCGTTTGCGACGTTTTGCTAACAGTTGTTAAGTAAAATATCTTTCATTTTTGAAGAATAAGGATTTGATAATTGTTACCATTGACCTAATTTCGTAATTAATATGACCAAGTATTTATCTTGTTTTTGTAAGAATTGCATTTCAACAGTGTGTTGCTGCTGCTGTAAGTACCTGTTGGATCGTGCAGGATTTCTGGATACGTAATGGTCTTAAGAGAAACTAAAAACAATAGAACATAACGAGCCTTTCCTGCAAACGGGAAAGGCTTTTTTTTTGAACCTAATATATACCACCAGTTAACATGGAAAGCTTCCGCTCAGAATTAGAAGACCTAAATAACCCCATTGTTGCCCGCGATATCATTGACTTGGAAAATAAGATCAAGCTGTTTCGCGACGGCAAAATTGATGACGAAAAATTCCGTAGCCTCCGACTGGTACGTGGTATTTATGGACAACGTCAGTCAGGCGTTCAGATGGTGCGTATCAAGTTTCCATTTGGCCGGATCACGACAAAGCAAATCAGAAGAGTAGCGGATATCTCAGATGAATACGCGAGCAGCAACCTTCACGCCACAACACGGCAGGATATTCAAATTCATTTCGTGAGTCTGGATAAGACTCCTGAACTTTGGGCGAAACTTGAAAAGGATGAAATCACAACTCGGGAAGCTTGTGGCAATACTGTGCGAAATGTTACGGCCTCTGATACGGCAGGAATAGATCCTAAGGAGTTATTTGATGTCTCGCCGTATGCTCACGAAGTATTCAAATATTTTTTGCGTAATCCCATCTGCCAGGAAATGGGACGAAAATTTAAGATCGCTTTTTCTTCCAGTGATGACGATACAGCTTTTGCGTTCATACACGACATAGGTTTCATTCCACGGATAGTAGATGGAAAACGTGGTTTTAAGGTTGTCGTTGGCGGTGGTCTTGGAGCAAATCCTACGCTTGCACAAGTCGCCTACGAATTTTTGGAGGAAGACCAGATCATACCATTCACAGAAGCCGTTCTTCGCGTTTTTGATCGTTATGGAGAACGCAACCGAAGAATGAAAGCCCGCATGAAATTCTTGTTGAATGACATCGGCCTGGAAAAATTCATGGAGCTAGTGAAGGATGAAAGGACAGCACTGAAAAACAAGTTGTATAAGATAGACATTAAAATATTGCCTGAGCCGGCACTTCCGCCGATAATTGTTGCTGAAGAGGTCCTTATACCGAATGAAAGAAAATTCCAGTTGTGGCAGGAAACTAATGTGTTTGAACAGAAGCAAAGAGGTTTCTTTGGGGTCTACGTGAAGCTGCCGCTTGGAAACATGTCGTCCAAGCTCGCCCGCCAATTTGCTGACATTATTGATTTGTATGCTTCACCTGAATTCAGAATAACGGTTAATCAAGGTTACTTACTTCGATTTGTACGTCCTGAAGCCTTAAAGCTCTTGTATCTGGCTCTCGATAAGCTTGGTTTGGCCGAGCCGGGATTCGACAGTGTCGCCGACGTGACGGCTTGCCCTGGTACAGATTCCTGTAATCTTGGCATTTCTGATAGTACAGCCATCTCGTTGGAGCTTGAAAAAGTTGTTCGTGAGGAATTTCCAGGACTAATCTCTAATCAGGATATAAAGATTAAAATAAGTGGGTGCCCTAATTCATGCGGGCAACATGGATTAGCCAGCATAGGATTGCATGGAAGTACAATCAAGGATAAGCAGGGTAAAATGATGCCGGCATTAGTTGTCCTCCTGGGTGGGGGTAAACTCAAGGGTGGCGAGGGAATTATTTCTGACAAGATCATAAAGATCCCGAGCAAGAGAGGGCCTCAGGCGCTGCGCTTCCTGTTGAATGACTACGAGGACAATAGCACTGATGGTGAATACTATCATGATTATTTTAAAAGGATGGGTAGGAATCATTTCTATCAGCTGTTGAAGCCCCTTGCAGATATCACGTCCGTTGCACCAGATGAGTACATCGACTGGGGTCAGGACCGCAATTTTGTTTTACACACCGCAGTTGGGGAGTGTGCTGGTGTGATGATCGATCTGGTAGCAACGCTGCTTGCGGATTCTGAGGATAAACTGAAGTGGGCCAAGGAAACTTACGATAAGAAGCAATATGCTGACTCTATTTACCATAGCTACAGTGCATTTATTAACACGGCTAAGTCTTTGTTGCTTATTCGTGACATCAAACCTAGTACGCAGTATCAAACTGTAAACGATTTTCAAAGAGAGTTTATTGACACCCGCGCTTTCGAGTTTCCAGGGAATTTTAAAGAGTTCGTGCTTAGCATCAACAAACACGAGCCGTCGGATAGTTTTGCGCTGTCCTATCTTACTGAATCAGTGAAATTCCTGGAGGAAGTCCTGGCATATCGTTCTACAGAAAAGGAGGTAATGGAAAAATGATAACACCGGACTTTACGTTACACCGATCACCACGTCTTACCCTGGTGGGAGCTGGCCCCGGCGATCCTGAATTGATCACAGTGAAGGGAATCAATGCAATTAAGGCAGCGGATGTTGTCTTGTTTGATGCTCTGGTGTCCAGTGAAATTCTACAATTAATTCCGCCAGGTGTTCCAGCACTATCCGTTGGCAAGCGAGCCGGATCACATGAGTTTTCGCAGGAGGATATAAACGAACTGATAGTTGAATTTGCATACTTATACGGCCATGTAGTCCGCCTTAAAGGGGGGGATTCGTTTGTTTTCGGAAGAGGTGCAGAAGAAATCGACTATGCAGAGTCCCATGGTGTCCAGACTGCTGTTGTGCCCGGTGTAACCAGCGCAATAGCTGTACCAGCGAGCATTAATATCCCGGTGACTGCCCGCGGAGTGAGTGAAAGTTTTTGGGTGGTTACCGGAACAACCAAGAGTGGAGGAATATCTGGAGATGTGGCGTTGGCTGCCCAATCTACCGCCACTGTAGTAATATTGATGGGGCTTAAAAAGATCCATGACATCATGAGACTTTTTGAAGCAAATGGCAAAGGAGAAACTCCCGTGGCAGTAATACAAAACGGGACGCTTCCAAATCAAAAAAACATCGTGGGAACAGTGGCGACTATTTCTGGCTTAACGACCCTCGAACAAGTTGGCCCACCAGCTATCATAGTCGTAGGTGAGGTTGTTCGATACGCCAGTCAATTAAACGAGGTAACGAAAGAAGCAGTAGGTCAATATGGAACGCAATAACTTATTTCCGATTTTTCTGAAATTAGATTCGTTGGAGACGCTAATAGTAGGTGGTGGGCATGTAGGTCTGGAGAAGTTAAATGCTATTCTTAAGAATAGTCCAATGGCGAAGATCTCCTTAGTTGCCAGAACTATCCATGAATCCATTAAATCAGTGGCTGCACAAAATGAAAATGTAAAACTCTTTGAACGGAATTTTAAATTATGGGATCTGTGGAACAAGGATCTTTTGATACTTGCAACTAACAACAGGAATCTCCATGAAACCATTCGTAAATTTGCGCGGTCTCGCCGGCTCCTTATCAACGTAGCGGATACACCCGATTTGTGCGACTTTTACCTCGGTTCAGTTGTCACGAAGGGGAACTTGAAGATCGGTGTTTCTACGAACGGCAAATCACCTACAATTTCTAAACGCATTCGTGAATACCTGGAGGATGCTCTTCCGGAAGAGACAAATGAGCTGCTCGATAACATGAGCAAAATTAGGGACCAGATAAAGGGAGACTTCAACCATAAAGTAAAAGTCTTAAATGAGGTTACTTCATCTTGGTTGAAAATGGAAAAGGTTTCCTAAGGTAATTCATTTCGGGAGTTCAATAAAAAAAGCGACGAGGGAAATCTTAGGCGCAATAGTATTTGTATTTCGTTGGAACACTGGGACTACCTTTTCCAATGAGCTGGATCAACGCGCCACGCTTTGAGCGAAATCATTTGATGTTCAGAAATGTACTCTTGTTCCAGCGCATACTTCAACAAATTGGGATAATCGCACAGACTGATCAGCGAAGTGTTGGCCTCATAAAAGTTTCGCGTTGCAATATCGAATCCATAATTGAAGATCGAGACCATACCTAGTACTTCCAGTCCGGCGTCACGTAGGGCTTGTGTTGCTTTTAACGAGCTTCCACCAGTAGAAACCAGATCTTCGACAACAACAACCTTCTGTCTTCTTACAATTTTACCTTCGATAAGATTTTCCATGCCATGGTCCTTCGGCTTAGGCCTGACGTATAAAAATGGCAACGCTAAAAGATCTGCTACCAGGGCGCCTTGAGCGATGCCCGCAGTGGCGACACCGGCAATAGACTCTACTGTGAAAAAATTTTCACGTATTGCTTGCACCAGAGCGTGCTTAATAGTGTTTCTGATCTCAGGATATGATAATGACAGCCTGTTGTCGCAATAGATGGGCGACTTCCAGCCGGAGCTCCATGAAAATGGTTTTTCGGTATTGAGTTTTATTGCCTCAATCTGCAGAAGCATTGCGGCAATTTGACCCGCCGCCTCCTCTTGTACTTTAATAATCGGCATAACTTTCGGAAAGGTATGATTAAAATTCTTTTTGGTAAAGGCTAACCTGGTGTGGATTATTACGATATTATAGGATGAAATGCCAAAAATTTTTGAATCTGCTTGCCAGCGTGAAAATAATTTATTCTTTTGCGATCATGGATAAGCCATAAACCTATCGGCCATGATTATTTTTATCAACGATATTCCTGTACGGATTTTGAAGGCCGATGAAAAACCCGATCTGGGCAGAATTAACGTGATTGTAGATGCGTCCGAAACGCCCTTAACCCAATCTAAACTTATTCACCACGTCTGGATCCAAAACGTCAACGATGAAGATCTGGGGGTCTTGCTAAATTATTTAGACTCAAAAGTACCCACCAGCCTGCTCTCCCTATATCTTTCGGTAAAAGATTACGATAGCATAAAATTTTTTTTACGGCAGAAGTTTAAGGTAGTGAAAGCCGCCGGTGGACTCGTCAGGAAAAAAGATAAGTTCCTCATGATTTACCGAATGAAAAAGTGGGATCTCCCAAAAGGGAAAATTGAAAAAGGGGAAAAAACTAGAAAAGCGGCCGCCCGCGAAGTGGAAGAGGAATGCAACGTTACTGTCAAAGTCGACGGTAAAATTTGTACGACTTGGCATACTTACACGATGAATAAAAGTGCCATGATAAAGAAGACCCGTTGGTATGTTATGGATGTTGTTGATGACTCAAAAATGAGGCCTGATCCCTCGGAAGATATTGAAGAGACCAGGTGGATGAATGGTAAAGAGATTTATCACGCTTTAGAGCATTCGTACAAATCCATCAGCTATGTGTTCGAGCAGTACTACGAAATGATGGCAATAAAACCGGCCAATAGACCATCCTTATAACGCCAAACGCTATGTAAAGCCGGTGAAGGTAATTTACCTTCTTCAAAAACATGAATGATCGAATTATAGCTTATATGGGAGAAATTCTGAAACATCTCCACCATACCTGTGCACTTCCCTGACAATCGATGAACTGATCCATGCGAGCCTCGGCGTTGTTATTAGAAACACAGATTCCAGTTCGGGATATAACTGCCGGTTTACTTGTGAGATGCTATTCTCATATTCAAAATCAGTTGTATTACGAAGACCCCTAAGCAAATACTTTGCTCCATTTTTTTTGGCAAATTCGGCGGTCAGCTCAGAGAAGGTAACCACTCGAATGTTTGGGTATTTCTTAAATGCACTCTCGATCCGATCTACCATCGTGGCAATTTCAAAGTACCTGCTACTCTTCTGCACATTATATCCCAACGCTATAATTATTTCGTCAAACAATTGAAGGCCGCGAAGAACGATATCTTCATGTCCTTTAGTAAAGGGATCAAATGTCCCCGGAAACAATGCGATCCTTCTTATCATGGTACTAATACGTTTAAGGCTAAGAAACCTTAATCAAGAAGATGTATGCTATATAAATCGAAGAAATGATGGTCTTGAACTTCGTCGAATACGTAACTAAACTTCAGATACTCAGGCTGGCCTCCGAAAGTTACGTTGTTAATGTACTTGTAAAATTCATGGTAGTGCGGCGAGTTTTTTCCGATGTATCCCCACAATACAATCTGGCTTGACTGCTGATCCATGTTCAGTGACTTCATCACCATCATGATGTACTTTATATAATCGGAAAATTGTTTGATGGCAAACTGATTGTAGTAAAGGAGTTGATCGGCTTTACAGGCGACTATATGAAGTTTGAATCGATCAACATAGATGTACAGAGGATTATCAGTCCTGCGCTTTGCATACTCCATCGTTCCTTCGATAAGTGCAGCTGATTGATGAGTCAGTGTCGGTGGATTGTTAGGATAAACTCTTGCGAGCCAATCTTTCAATTCATTGTTAACGGCAAATACTGTTACTGCCTGGGACCTTGTATTTTTTGTGTAGGCAAAACTTTCGTGCTGTGGATCAATGTTTGCATTAAATCGCAAATAGTCGACAAGAGAGTCTTCCGCAAAGAGAGCCTGTGGTACCTGGACGAACTTCTGATTTTTGATGGCCACTTTGATTTTCTTCCAAAACCCTGCTTTCAGAAACGCATGGGAGTCAAATAAGTGATCCAGAATTTTGATCAACTCTTCATTGGAAGTCAACGATGGCAACACAAAGTCCTCGAGAAGTAGGACTTTGTTCCCAGCCGGTTCAATTACAAGGATCTGAAAATCCCTGGTGCCAATATTTAAAAGCAAATGGTACTGATGAATGAATTCTTCATCAAAAAGCTCATCCTTTGTTTTTCTTATCAGCTTATATTGTAACGCAGTGGACTGCACTTATTCCCAGTTACCAGTAGTATTCACATCCACTTTGGAACCGAATCCAAGCGGTTGGCGATTGCGCGCTTCATTGCTTGCCTTTCTTTCGGGATTGATCGGTGCAGGATCTGTAACTTGAATTACACTCACCATTGTTCCGTTGCGGTCGATCTTACCGACAAAGATGTCAAATTTCTTTCCGTCCGAACCTGGAACATCCGCGAGATTCTTAACGTCAACGTCGGGATTCAAATGGTAATCCCACATACTGATCAAGTTTTGCCCTCGCGTTACCTTATCCCCCGGGTTAACTTTAGCCAATGCAACTATAGTACCTTGCTCAATGAAATTATAGACATCGGTCTTCTCTCTGTCTTTTGCTCTCAACCTATAGGCTGGTGAACCCTTAACAACAAAGTCACCCTCCTTCGCGAGGAAGCCCATAAATGTTCCATCAGATGCAGCATTTGTATTGTAGTTCTTTCTGAAAATTCTGTCACGTGCCGGCATAAAACCAATAGTGTCGATCTGCACTTCCACCTTCTCCTCACCGTAGCTCAGAGCTGTAATTTTTTCAGTCCGAAGCGTGATTGGAACTCTCCCGTTTTCAATGAAGTTGATCAGTGAATCCCAGTTAGCCGTATAGCGTCCGTGTTGTTCAAGGAATGCTTTTTCAGCCTCTCTGATTACAGCAAGTTTGTCAGTAATGTCCTTTTCAGTGCTTGCAATAGACTCTCTAAACTCAATCGTTGAATGAATGCTATCATAGAGATAATAAGCCAGTCCTATGCTCACTACAAAAAGGACAATGGATAAAATTTTTGTAAGATTCATTGTTTCAGGTTTAGTGTGCAATAATAATTATTTTAAGGGGTAATTAACAAGCTGGAGTAACTGAATGCCAAATTAAATCCTGTAAAATCCCGTCAGGCCCTGTAGTCTCTCTCTACTCTCGAATTTACTCAGGATTCCGTGCAACTGCCGCTCTGGAATGCGCCTGATCTCCTCCAAGGTCAGGAATTGTGCTGTCTCAATTATCTGAATCTCAGGATCTCCTCCACTTTTCACACTTCCTGATACCACGTTCACCTCAAAGAATAACTCGATAGCATGCAAAGGGTTTTTCACAAATTCACACCCAAAGAGAAATTTTCCAGGACGTACTTCGAGTCCAGTTTCTTCCAGGAACTCCCTTTTAAGGGTATCGTTCAGTAACTCACCAAATTCCACTCCGCCACCCGGCGGTGCCCATAAAGGCTGACCTCCCATCTGGTGTTTGACCAGCAAAAGGGAGTCATTCTGCCAACACAGACCACATACCCTAATTCTGACCTTATTTCCATAGATTTCATCGATTTTAGGACTCATTTAGGGTTACCACAAAGGTTAATTCAATATGGAAAAGAAAGTCACAATTCCCTGATAAAATTTATATTTCTGGCAAAATTGTTGAACTAAGGTTATAAATTTGAAAAAAATTGAAAATATGAAGAAGTATCTGTTATTGATCGTTGTCTTGGGATTTGCAGTTGAAGTATTTGCGCAGGAGCAGCCCGCCCAAAAAGGACCTGTCATTACCTTCGAAAAGAAAACCCATGATTTTGGTGATATTTTCCAGGGTGATAAAGTAGAAGAAACGTTTAAGTTTGCTAACACCGGAACCGAACCGTTGATTATCACTAATGTACAGGTCACTTGTGGCTGTACCGTGCCAAAGGGATGGCCCCGGGATCCGATAATGCCAGGAGGGAAAGGTGAGCTTACTATTGCTTTTAATAGCGCGGGAAAAATGGGGAAGCAGAACAAGGTCGTCACCGTTGTTTCTAATGCGGTGAACGCCGATGGATCTCAGATTTCTTTTACGACCAATGTACTTGAAAAGAAAGCTCAAACCCAGTGAGGAAATTTTGGTATTTGAAATCAAAAAAAGAGCCTCCAAAGAGGCTTTTATTTTTTGGCGACACCCAATGCGAATAATATCCAGCCCGCGATGAAGAACATGCCGCCAATGGGTGTAATGGCTCCCAATCCCGTGAATCCAGTCAGGCAAAGGGCATACAAACTGCCAGAGAAGACCAGAATCCCTAGTAGGAAGGAGGCGCTGCTATAGTTCATCCATTTCGACCCTCCTGGAACGATCACGAGTCCCGCCGCCAGCAGGGCCAAGGCATGATAAAACTGATACCGGACTGCCAGCTCAAAGGTGTCCGTCCGACCAGATTCCATCAGGAATGGCTTGAACGCATGGGCACCAAAAGCCCCCAATGCCACGGCCAGTCCACCCATAATAGCTCCCCACAAAAGTGATGTGTGTTTATTCATGTTTATCTTGTCAGTGACGCTCGCCAAATATAGCTGAACCGATTCTTACCATTGTGCTCCCTTCCTCCAACGCGATGTGGTAATCGCCGCTCATCCCCATCGAGAGTTCGTCCATAACGACATTCGCGGGAAGGGCCATTGACTTCACTCTATCAAAGAAAACATGTAATCCTTTAAATTCCTTGCGAACTTGCTCCATGTTATCAGTGAATGTAGCCAAACCCATCAGCCCGTAGACTGATATGTAATCAAACCTGCTGAACGCACCCGAATTAATGAGACCTAAGATCTCATCTTCAGAAAAGCCGAATTTATTTTCTTCTTCGGCGATGTGAACTTGCAACAGGCAAGAAATTTTCCTGTTGATTTTCGCACCCTGCTTGTTGATTTCTTCGAGCAGGTTGTAACGGTCAACAGAATGAATCAAACTGATGAAAGGCACAATGTATTTCACCTTATTCGTCTGCATATGTCCAATCATGTGCCATTCGACATCCGTGGGCAGTGCTTCAAATTTGGGTGTCAATTCCTGAACACGGTTTTCCCCAAAAATTCGATGCCCTGCGTCATATGCCTCCCTTATTTTCTCAACGGGATGGGTCTTGCTGACAGCGACTATCTTGCAAGAAGGAGGGATGATGCGACGAAGATTTATTATGTTATTTTTAATATTCATTGTCTATTTTTGGCCCTTAATTCGATCAAATTAAAGCAATTATGGCGATCCTCGGAAAACTGTTGAAGAAGGGAATCAGGCTTCGCGAAATGCTGGAGCAAGAGTATACGTCGCCAATTGATCTGCAAAAAAATGAGTTAAAGGAGTTGCTAATCACGGCAAGCCAGACAGAATTCGGCAAATACCACAACTTCGCTGATATTTTAAATGGCTTTCGCAAGGGTGATAAAGAGTTTTATAAAAGATTTAAGAAAAATATCCCTATTCATACCTATAACAGGATTTATACGGACTGGTGGAAGCTCGCCTTACGGGGAGTAAAAAACGTGTGTTGGCCCGGCCGGGTCAAATACTTTGCGTTGAGTTCAGGAACCTCCGAGGCATCTTCGAAATACATTCCAGTCACGAAGGAGATGACCAAAGCCATTCAGAAAACCAGCATTCGTCAAATTCTGACACTATCCAAATATGACCTTAAGCCGGAGATGTTTGAATCGGGAATTCTGATGTTAGGAGGAAGCACGCACTTAAATAAACGAGGAAGTTTTTTCGAAGGTGATCTGAGCGGAATCCAGGCTGCACGATTGCCCTTTTGGTTCCAACACTTTTACAAGCCTGGCAAAAAGATCGCCAAGACGAGAAATTGGGATTCGAAGTTAAATGAGATCGCGCGCAAAGCCTGGGAGTGGGATATTGGAATTGTTGTGGGTGTTCCTGCCTGGATACAGATACTCATGGAGAAGATCATTAAATTCCACAGGCTTAAGAATATTCATGAAATATGGCCTAACCTTGAAGTATATGTTCATGGAGGAGTGTCGTTCGATCCATACCGGAAGGGCTTTGAAAAGCTATTGGGCAAACCGATACATTATATCGAAACGTATCTTGCATCCGAGGGATTTATTGCTTTTCAGGCGTACCCTAACCGCCGGACTATGCGACTCGTGTTGAATAATGGAATCTTTTACGAATTTGTCCCTTTTGAGGAGAAGAATTTTAATTCCAACGGTGAGATAGCGGCTGATGCTCAGACTCTTTTAATTGATGAAGTTGAGGAAGGCAAGGAATACGCAATTCTGCTGTCCACCTGCGCAGGTGCCTGGCGTTATCTGATTGGAGATGTTATCAAATTTTCGTCATTAGAAGAATGTGAGATCGCGATAACCGGCAGAACTAAACATTTCCTGAGCCTCTGTGGTGAACACCTTTCGGTCGACAACATGAACAAAGCCATCGAACTTGTGTCAAACGAATTCAATATCACTATACCGGAATTCGCTGTAGCGGGTATCCCGCATGAATCACTTTTCGCGCATCACTGGTTTGTAGGAACCGATGAAAACATTGATCAGAAGTTATTGAAAGAAAAGCTTGACGAGCACCTCAAAAAACTGAACGATGATTATGCCGTAGAACGCAGCGCCGCACTAAAGGAAATTTTTGTTGATGTGCTGCCGGTAAAAACGTTTTACGATTGGATGGAGTCTAAAGGAAAAGTTGGAGGTCAGAATAAATTCCCAAGGGTGATGAAAAACGCTCAACTTGAAGACTGGAAGAATTTCCTTCAACAACACTCGAATGGAAATCATCGCTAAAGGAGTATTTTCCGGAATCGTATTGGCGTTGCTTATAGGGCCGGTATTCTTTACGTTGCTTCAAACAAGTATCGAGCGGGGATTTTCAAGTGGTGTATTTGTAGCCATTGGTATTTCATTAAGTGATTCGCTTTACATTTTAATTTCGTATTTGGGACTTGCACAGTTTATGGAGGCCGATAACTTCAGGCACTACATGGCTTATGGAGGTGGTATCATTCTGCTGCTTTTCGGATTGTACTACCTATTTGTTAAGAGTAGGAAATTAGCGCGATACGATCCCCAGAATATCGGCAACGCAAGCGGGCTCCGTCTGGCAGCGAAGGGTTTTATTATCAATGGACTGAGTCCGATGGTTTTGTTTTTCTGGCTTGCAACAGTCAGCGTAGCAACAACTCAGCTTGGATACAGCTCTTCCAGACAGGTACTAATTTTTTTTGCGTCCATTGTAACTACGGTTTTTACCACTGATGTAATGAAGGCAAAACTGGCAGACAAACTAAGAGGGTTGATAACGCCGAAGGCTATCAGGCGACTGAATATTGTGTTAGGCGTTATTATGGTGATCTTCGCTGGAAAACTGATCTTATTTCCAGATTATGAGTGATGCTCTAGTCCTGTAATACGTTTGTTATAAATGTCGACTTGGATAACATCCAAAGTAGGAAACATGCGATTCCCCACTGAAGGTATATGAAGTAATAATCTGACGTATCCTTAAAGCGTGTCTCCTTGATCTCAGCTTTTTCATACTGGTCGATTTTTGCAAACACTTGTTGTAACGCCTGATTATCTGTTGCTCTGAAAAATTCTCCACCTCCGATCTCTGCGATCTTTCTCATCGTGGTTTCATCGATCGTATTTTCAATCATGTTTGGCCGGCCAAAGAAGTCCTTACCAAAGGGTACCAGCCCCTCCTTCCCGACGACTATAGTATAGATCTTGATGCCGTACGCTTCAGCAAGTTCCGCCGCCGTAATTGGGTCGATATTTCCTGCGGTATTATCGCCGTCGCTTAAGAGAATGCATACTTTCGACTTTGTTTCCGATTCGCTCATACGATTGGTGACTACGGCCAACGCACTTCCGATAGCAGTACCTCTATTCTCTATCATTTCGAAATTTATCTCATCCAGATAGGATTTCAGCAGGTTGTAGTCAGTTGTAAGGGGCGACAGCGAGAAGGCATCCCCGGAGAATACCACCAGACCAATGCGGTCCTGAATCCTTCCATCAATAAAATTTCTAGCGACATCTTTGGCTGCCTCAAGCCGGTTTGGAAGGAAATCGCCGATCTGCATCGACTGCGAAATATCCAGGGCGATCATAATATCGATCCCTTCAGTCCATTGTTCAACCTTCTCATTTGTTCTCTGTGGTCGTGCAAGCCCAAGGCAAATAAATCCCAATACCAGCATCATGAGAATTTCTGGAATTAACCGAATTAAAGTCAATGGAGAAACATGCAAATCTTTTTGTGTCACAGCTACCGGCAACTTCTGATTGAATCTGTATCGCCACAACCAACGAAGTAAAAACAATAACGGTATGCCTATCATCAAGTAAATAAACACAGGGTTTTCCCACGTAAAGGAATTCAGAGTCGAGAGACTGAACCATTCGGGAGAATACCACGGGGCCGCGTCGTCATTCATGTTTCACCTCCTCCAGTTTTTGGGTAAAACGTTGATCGGCAAATTGTTTTAGATGTTCCAATGATTCTACAACCCGCGTGTTATGTCCATAGATCGCTCCGTCGATAGAATGCAGATTCCTCCCCAACAATTCATTATCTTCCATTCTCGTGGTTTCTCGTGTGGTAAGCTTTGTATACGGCCTGGATTCAAGCTGCTCCATGTACCTTTTCCACTGCGCAAGCGCGTGTTCCGTTTGCGAGGATGAAAATCCGCTTTTGATGGTTTCCACTTGCTGGCTATAACCTTCCAAAAACTGCCTGTGTGCCTTAAACATTTTCTTCATCTTAAAATGTTTTCTGATTCTTTTACCGAACACAATCCAAACAACGATGGTCACAACCAACAATGCGGCAAGCGCGATGAACAACACCGGATAATTAAAATTTCGCGAGACGTTCTCATATATTGTATTTGCTCTAAGCGGAACATTTTGAACCGTAAGGGTATCTGGCAGATTCTTGGCCAGCTCAATTAACCTGATGGTGTCGATTTCTGTATTGTAAATGGTGCAATCCTGGGCATTAAGTTGAAACACTGGAAGGCTCAACGTCTGGATGGGTTCAATTTCAAAAGTTGAGAGGTAGTATATTACGCTGTCATAACTTTCCCCAGCCGTGGTGTGCGTGGGGAAATAGCGCTTATTTACGAACTCAAAAGGACCATAGTAAAAGCTGGAATCCGGAAAGGCAATATTTAAATTGCTGGGATATTTTGCTGCCAAGTAAAACCCTGTCTGGTCACCAACGGTCAGGCTATCCAAAAAGAAGCCACCACGAACAGTTATATCCTGGGCCGTCGAAGGAAAAATAAAGCCTATCCCAGCTAAAACCGCAAATACGAACTTTTTCGTGCCCCCAGCTCCCATTCTCCGTCAGGTTGATTTGATCGATTTATTCCGAATTTTAAATAGGCGAAGAAGCTTCGGAACATAATCCTCACCGGTGTCTAATGAGATAAAATTCACCTGATGTTTGCGGCTAAATTGTTCAAGTTCAGCTTTTCGCTTGTTGTGCCTGTCACTAATCCGTTTTCTGAAATCTCCGAACGACGTATTGACCCACAGCGTTCGATGTGTTTCCTTATCAATGATGGGGATGATTCCTAACTTTGGCAATCTTGTTTCGCGCTTATCGCTGACATGAATGATCACGAGGTCGTGCCGGCGGGCAAGCGCTTTGAGGTTATGAAAGTATGTGTCCTCGTCGATGAAGTCCGAAATAAGGATGACAACACTTCTTCTTTTAATAGCATTGAGTGCAAATGCGATAGCCTTGGTTAAGTTTGTTCGTAATGACTGCGGATTCAGTTTGACCAATGTACTTATGATCTCGTATGCCTGTAAATGTCCCTTCACAGGCCTGATGTATTTTTCCTTTACGTCTGAAAAGCAGATCAGGCCAATATGGCTCGATTCTTTCGACGCCGACAAAGCAAGGACTCCGCAAATCTCTTTGCCTATATCAGCTTTCGTGCTGCCGGGATTCCCGATATTTTCAGAAGCGCTGACGTCGAGGATAAAAAAAACTGTTTGCTCCTTCTCCTCCCGGAATGTCTTTACGAAAGTCCCATGCCCCTTTGCCGACACATTCCAGTCAATGGTACGGATATCGTCGCCGTATTGATAAGGTCTAACATCGTCAAATTCAAGACCCGATCCCTTAAAAATCGAATGGAAGTCTCCCTGCATTTGACTATTAATAGCCTTCCGGATTTGAATTTCGTACTTGCGGAGTTTTTTCAGCAGTTCCTTCATACTTGTCATGTCTTCACTGGAATTTGCTTGGCAAAATTATTGCCACCCGTGTAGAATGGTCATTAACCCATACCTGCAAAGGCCAAAAATAGAACAATTATGAGTATTTTGCCGCCCCAAATTGAGTTTAGGTTGACTATGAATGCAAAAGGTCTCAGGTGTCTGTTTTCAATGACAGTAGTTCTATTCTTGTTGACGCTTTGCGTATCATGCGGCGAGGGTGATAAAGATACTCAACCAATTCTCTCCAAGCCGGAAATGGTGGCAGCGCTCACGGAAATATATCTTTCAGAGCAAAAGGTAAATCGGCTTGGTATACCCAGAGATTCCGCTGAACGTGAATTCGAACGATTCAAACAAGTGATATTTAAGAACATCGGCATATCAGACTCAATTTTTAAAAGATCATTTGATTATTATATGGACCGGCCGGCTGAAATGGAGGAGATATATACGGCGCTGGTCGACTCGCTTAGCCTTAGAGAACAGCGACTTGATCAACCTCGATGATGATCTATCCGGAAACCTTTGAAGAAAAATTGGGCTTCGACCAAATTCGCTCAAGGCTTAAAAGCTATTGTCTGTCGATGGCAGGCCAGGGCTGGGTGGATAGTATGACATTCAGCACCGATTTTGATTTCATAAGAACATTGCTCCATCAAAACGTTGAGTTTCGACTCATTCTGGAAAAGGGCGAATCGTTTCCATCGAAACATTTTGTCGATCCAGTGGAATGGATAAATAAAATATCGCTGGAAGGAAATTGGCTGGAAGCTGACGAATTCTTGAACCTAGCGTATGGCATCGACACAATTCTTGCCTGTAAGACGTTTTTTGCCAAGAATGCTGAGGTATATCCACAGCTTCATGTCCTCGCTCTTCCAGTTAGCCTCAGCCAACAGATGTCCCACGACGTTTATGCCAAAATTGATGACAAGGGAGTGGTTAAAGATTCCGCAAGCGCTGATTTGAACAGGATACGAAAAAAGCTAAGGGACGAACAAAGCAGATTACGAAAGTTGGCGGATCAGATATTTAAGGCTGCTGTCGGATCCAACTGGGTCCCTGAGGGAGCATTACCTACTATTCGCGATGGACGAGTTGTAATTCCGATTCAAGCCGAGCATAAACGCAAACTGAAAGGATTTATCCTGGATGAATCTGCGACGGGACAGACTGTGTTTATGGAGCCAACCGAAATGCTCGATGCCAACAATGAAATCAGGGAACTCGAGCACGAAGAAAAGCGGGAAGTCATTCGAATCTTAAAGGCGCTAACAGCAGAATTCAGAACGCAATTACCTACATTAAAAAGCTCGTTTCGTTTTCTTGCACAAATCGATTTTATAAGAGCAAAGGCAAAATTTGCGCTCGACATTAATGCCGATTTACCCATTCTTGAAAGGCAACCGGAGCTAACCTGGTATAACGCAAAGCACCCGCTACTATATTTGAGTTTAAAAGGGAAACGCGATGTAGTGCCACTGACCATTGAACTAAACCCGGAGCACAGGATGCTGCTTGTCTCAGGGCCGAACGCCGGAGGCAAGTCAGTATGTTTGAAGACAGTAGGTTTGCTGCAATACATGTTTCAGTGCGGCCTGCTTGTTCCACTTTCGGACCGCTCCAGGGTCGGGGTCTTTCAAGATATTTTCCTTGACATCGGTGATCAACAGTCAATTGAAAATGACCTCAGCACGTATAGCAGCCATCTTCGGAACATGAATGTGTTTATTGATGCGGCCTCTGACAGGTCATTGGTTCTTATCGACGAGATGGGATCTGGTACCGATCCAAACTTCGGAGGCGCCATCGCTCAGGCAATACTGAGTTCATTGCTTGAAAAAAAGGTCTGGGGTGTAGCTACCACACACTACTATAACTTAAAGTTATTTGCCAGCCAGCAAACCGGTATACGGAATGCGGCGATGCGATTTGATGATAAAAATCTGATCCCTTTGTACATCTTGGATATCGGCAAACCCGGAAGCTCATTCGCGCTGGAGATAGCAAGGAAAACAGGATTGCCATCTCACACCATTGAAGTGGCTGAAAAACTAGTGGGCAAGGATCTCACGGGCTTCGAGGCTCTGGTAAGGTCGCTGGAACAGGAGCGCCAAGAATTAAGTACCAAGATCACAAGGCTCGAAAAACAGGAAACTGACCTTAAGCAGTCGCTGGCAAAGTATCAAGCGTTATCCACAGAGCTTGAAACTAAGAAGAAAGAAATTTTGAATCGAGCTAAGGAAGATGCTTCAAGATTGTTGAAGGATACCAATCGTGAGATTGAAAAGACGATTCGACACATCAAGGAAAATAAGGCGGAGAAAAAAGAAACGCTCAGAGTCCGCAAAAACCTGGAAACGCTTACCCATAAGGTTGCTTCGCCTGAACCTATTGAGCGCACTCCTGAGGTGCCGTTGAAGGAGGGAGATCGTGTGCGCATAATTGGGCAGGAGGGAAGTGGCACAATTTTGTCTATTCAGGGCAACAACGCGACCGTACAGTTTGGTTTGTTGAAGTCCATTACCAGACTTAGCAAGTTGGAAAAGATCACTGCGGCGGCCGAAAAGGAAATTAGTGCTAAGCTTCGTGCCGCCGGTATAAACGTTATGGAGAAGCGCGCGAACTTCAATCCTACACTAGATTTGCGGGGGAAACGAGTGGATGAGGTTACGGGGATTCTTGAACAGTACCTCGATACGGCTATATTGCTGGGACAAGGGGAGGTCAGAATTTTACACGGAAAGGGCGAGGGCGTGCTTCGAAAAGTTGTGCGTGATCAATTGAAACAATACAAAGAGGTTGCATCAGCGAATGATGAACATGTCGAGCGGGGAGGGGATGGAATTACGGTTGTTGTATTGAAATAACGATCTTTGAACATCCCGAATATTGACAGTAGTAAAATTTATGGCCTTGTGAATGTGAATACCCAATCTCCTTCTACAGTCTCGGTCCTTCCATTGTTAAAGCCAGGGCCGGTATAATTAAATGAAAGACTGAGTTGTTTATCAGAGTTGGACAATAAGTACGTTATTTCAACGTCGTCAGAAAGCCTTATGATCTTGCTGCTAATGCTACCACCCACAAATTTCCAGCTGTCTACTGCCTTCCAAGGACTGACGGATGGCCAAGATGCAGCTCCGCTTTCATATTGATACGTACCCCCTGCGCTGAACGTACCCGCGAACGTCAATACCATATTTGGATATTCTGAGGTTCTGTCGGTTCCATCACTTGCGGACAGCAATTGCCATTCGGAGGCCTTCAACTTATCAAGCTGTATTTCTTCTTCCGATTTTTCGGGGTCATCACTACCTCCGCAGTTAACACTAAACAAGGCTACGCTAACGAGCAGTACAACGGAAAAAATTCTGCTTAAATGATTCATTTTAATGTTTTTAATATTGCTAATATCTGGGTAAAAATGATGAAATCAAACTTATGCTATTTGGGGTCCAGCCTGTTTTTTCAATTCATAAGTCTTAATCTAACGGAATAGTAGTCTGTAACCCCTCTCTGTAAAAAATGCTTGTGCCCTTTACCGAGGAATGCTTGCCCTTAGACTCTATTAGCAGCAGCTAATCCGAAAAAATATGAGAATTCGGACCAGTTCATTGCTTGTAACTGGTACCGCGGTTATTTTAAGTCCATGACATTAATAACTTGAGCATGGTCAGGATATTCGCCGGGTTGATTTGATGCAATAAAGATGGTGCAATGCGAGGGCATATTCTTGAGTTGATGGTGATACCATGCTGTCGTGTCATTGTCGAGATTTGTCGTTGGCTCGTCCAGGAATATAAGATTTGCCTCCGTAAAAAATGCGAGACCGAGCTTGACGCGTTGTTTCATTCCTGAAGAGAAGTTCGCAATATGTTTATCACGAGCGTCACTGAGCCTCAATTGTTCGAGCATCTCTTCTTCATTCATTCCATTTCTACTGCGTTTAAGTTTGAAATGAAACAACAAGTGTTCTGATAATGTAAATTCTTCTATCAAGTCGAGATATGGCGTGGCAATGGCGAGGTGTTTGAATATTTCGTCGAGGGGAATTTCTCCCGCGGAATGCGTATACGCTAATTCTCCGGTGGATTGAGGTAACTGACCCCAGAGAACTTGAAGAAGTGTCGATTTTCCCGATCCGTTGGGTCCAGTGACTGCGTAGATTTTCGAAGGCTCAAAGGTGTAATCGAGATTTCTAAAAATCCATTCGCGGTTGAATCGTTTCCCTAGGCCCTTGGCCTTGATACCCAGATTTAAGACAGATCGGTTTTCTGCAACAGCCATGGTATCTGTTCTTCGTTAAGCCTTTTTTAGTCGGCAATGTTTTTTCCGGGGGAGATGAAAATGAATCTGGAAATCAAATTGAGCGCCATATGCCTGGTGGAGCGGAGCATTAGTCATTTCCACCATAGCCCTTCATAATACCTCGTTCGGAGGTGCGGATAAATTCAACGATGTAATCTTTCTCAGGACTTGCAGGTACTTCTTTCTCTACCATATCTAAGGCCTTCGAATTATTTAATCCTTTCAGAAAGATGTACCTGTAAATTTCCTGGATCTCGCTGATCTTTTCGGAAGCGAATCCGCGCCTGCGCAACCCAACGGTGTTGATACCCGCATAAGTCAATGGCTCTCTGGCGGCCTTCGTGAAAGGGGGGACATCCTTTCTAACCAATGAACCTCCCGACAACATAACATGCGCGCCTACTTTGACAAACTGATGTAGCGCGCTTGCTCCGCCGATAATAGCCCAGTCGTCAATTGTGACATGACCCGCTACCTGGACGGTATTGACAAGTATACAATTGTTTCCAACCATGCAGTCATGTGCAACATGAACATATGCCATCAGCAAGCAGTTCTTGCCGATAACGGTCTTGAATTTGTCTGTAGTTCCCCGGCTTATCGTAACTGCCTCACGGATGACTGTGTTGTCACCAATAATGGTTTGAGTCTTTTCTCCTGCGAATTTCAGATCCTGCGGTATGGAAGACACGGATGCTCCAGGAAATACTTTTACATTTTTGCCAAGACGTGATCCATCCCATATAATGGCATTAGGGCCAATCCAACAACCATCGTCTATTACGACATCCTTTTGAACGGTTGCAAACGGCTCTATGATAACGTTATTACCAATTTGAGCCTCAGGGTGTACGTTGGCGTGAGGAAATCTACTCATGAATCTTTTCGAACTATGCTTGCGGTCATGGTACCTTCGCAGACCAGCGTATTTCCAACGTACGCACGACCGGTCATTTTTGCGATACCTCGTTTGATCGGGGCCAGAAGATCGCACTGTATAACTAAGGTATCACCGGGAAGCACCATCTTTCTGAATCTGAAGTTTTCAATACCTAAAAAATAGGTCCAATAATTTTCGGGATCCGGTACTGTATTTAAGACCAAAATACCTCCGATTTGAGCCATAGCCTCTATTTGGAGGACGCCTGGCATAACCGGATTACCGGGAAAATGTCCCTGAAAGAAATATTCATTGGCCGTCACATTTTTTACGCCAGAGACACTTTCATTATCGAGGTAAATAATCTTGTCAATGAGAAGAAAGGGGTAACGATGAGGGAGTGTACCCGCGATTTTGTTTATATCCATTACCGGGGGCAATGTCGGATTATACTTTGGCTTCCCTTTTTTATCCGATTCCTGCATCGCCTTTTTCAGCTTCTTGGCAAAAGCGACATTAGCAGCGTGGCCAGGCCTCGCGGCCAGTACCTGCGCTTTTAATGGTCTACCGGCGAGTGTGAGGTCACCTACTATGTCCAGTAGTTTATGCCGCGCGGGTTCGTTCTTATAACGTAGCTCTATATTGTTTAAAATGCCTTCCTGTTTTATAGCAACCTTGGGCTTGCCAAGCATTTTGGCAATGTTATCAAGCTCGTTTTCCTGAACGACCCGATCGACGATAACAATGGCATTATTTAAGTCGCCACCGCGGATCAAATTGTTCTTATAAAGCATTTCCAGTTCGTGGAGAAAGCAAAATGTACGGCAGGAAGCAATCTCCTTTTCAAACTGACGGATATCGGTGATCGACGCGTGCTGGCTACCCAACACCGGCGAGTTGTAGTCGATCATTACAGTAACCCTGTAATCATCCAACGGTAGGGCTGCAATCTCTACATTTCTGGCAGCCTCTCGGTAAAAGAGGGGTTCTTGGACCTCAAAGAAATCGCGCAATGCGTTTTGTTCTTCAGTACCGGCGGCTTTTAATGTTCCTACGAATTCAATTGAACTTCCATCCATGATCGGGCATTCGGGACCATCAAGCTGGATTACGACATTATCTATTTCCAGTCCCGTGAGTGCTGCGAGGGTATGCTCTATGGTACTCACGCGCGCGCCGCTCTGTTCAATGGTTGTCCCGCGGGATACATCCACAACGTTATCGCAGTCCGCATCGATTATGGGTGAACCTGGGATGTCAACACGTTGAAATTTAATTCCATGGTTAGGCTTAGCGGGAACGAAGGTCATGTTGGTTTGTACGCCTGTATGAAGTCCGACACCCGAAAGGGTAACTGATTTCTGAATTGTTTGCTGTTTGATGTTAAGCATTGAAGTGCAAAGTGCGCAAATTTACGCTCAAATCCTCAGATTACCCAATTTTGTAGCATCCGCGATAGGATTTAGCCCGGCGAAAGGGGGCCATTCTGCGTGGCCTGGATTTTAGCTTCCAACTCTTTTAGTCGATGGTTGATATCCGGCAGCTTTTTGAAGACAGCATAAGATTTGAAATACGATCCAAACTCAATGGCAGGATATCCCATTAGCCGAAGTCCTTCCTCTTTTATAGATTTTGATACTCCGCTCTGTGCGCCGAGGTGCGTATTGTTAGCAATCGTTATATGCCCAGCAATTCCCACCTGACCGGCAAACATGCAATTCTCGCCTATCTTTGTCGATCCTGAAATGCCTGTCTGCGCCGCAATCACAGTGTTCTTTCCAACCTCCACATTGTGAGCGATCTGAATTAGGTTGTCCAATTTCACACCCTCCCGTATTGTGGTCGAATCGCCGAATAATGTTGCGCAATCTATAACCGTATTGGCTCCGATAGCGACATTATCCTCCAAGGTAACACTACCTAATTGTGGAATGGTCTTATACGATCCATCTTCCTGCGGCGCGAAGCCAAAGCCGTCGCTACCGATAACTGCGCCAGAATGAAGTACGCAGTTGTTTCCAATCTTGCTGTCGGAATAAATCTTGACGCCAGGATGAATAATGGTATTGTTTCCAATCACAACATTGTCACCTATATAAACGTGCGGGTATATCTTCACATTGTCTCCAACCCTGGCATGGCCGCCTATATAGGAAAAGGCTCCCCGATAGATATTTTTTCCCGTGGATGCCGTATCCGCCATAAAACTTGGCTGCTCAATACCCGATTTCTGAAAACTGATTAGCTTGTGATATTCTTCTAAAAGCCTGGTAAAGCTAATATATGGATCGTCGACAAGAACAAGGGTGGCGTTTATTTCCCTCCTGGCGGCGAAATCTCTTTTTACGATGACAGCCGTGGCTTGAGTGGTATAAATGTATTGTTCGTACTTAGGATTGGATAGGAATGCGATCTGACCTTTTTTTGCATCTTGTATCTTGGCCAACATCTTAATTTTTTCGTTGCCATCTCCAATCACCTCCCCACCCAACATCATGGCTATTTGATTGATGCTAAATTCCATATCTAATGTTTCATTAAGATTGCCTGTTACTGTTAGTTAACCAACCGATCAAGGATCTTCGAATTCCGGATAACATGTTTACGAATTCAGCAAAGATACATTTTTAGGCCAGCACAGATAGTTTTTTTTAACGATTTTGCTAATTGCCTTAATGTTGGGGAGATCGGATGCTTGTGCGATATCCAGCAATTGTCCATTTCGCATAACAATATTGATCTGATGTCCTTCTGTGTAGGCTTCATTGGAAACTACGCCATGCGAGAACAGGTAGGAGGTTTCAGAACGAAAGGTGTTGTACTGGCTCATAATGGATTGCCTTATATTCTCAATCTCCGTTTTTTTTATAGGATCAAGGCTGAGCTTAACCTTAAAGAGGCGACGCTCGAGAAGCATCCGGGATAACAAGGCTAGAATATTGTCGGCGTGATTTTGCCAGCATTTCAGAGCACCCCAAATATCGTTATCATCTAGACGGCCGAAGTTTTCTAAGACGTTCACGTCTTTAAAGTCATTTAAGGTAATATGTCTTTCCAGAAAAAAACGCAAGCTGTCGCTGGATTGCAACGGTTCGTGTGCACGCACAAGTGCCTGTGCTCTTCGCACAATATTAACAAGCATGCGTTCGGCGCTGACTGATGTTTTATGCAAATACACTTGCCAGTACATTAACCGTCTGGCGTTTAAGAAATTTTCAATGCTATAAATGCCTTTTTCTTCGACGACCAGTTGATCGTCGTGAACGGCAAGCATCGCTATAATCCGATCAACCCCGATCGTTCCTTCCATTACTCCGGTAAAAAAGCAGTCCCTTTTGAGATAATCCAAACGATCAATATCCAGCTGACTTGATATGAGCTGATGAAAGAATTTGCGATTGTAGCTGTTTCTGAAAAATTGGAGGGTCAAATGGAGTGCGCCATTAAATTCCTCATTCAACTTGTTGATCAAAAGGTACGACAAGCTTTCATGTTTCACTCCTGGTAATAAAACTTCTTCGAGCGTATGAGAAAATGGACCATGCCCAAGATCATGCAATAGAACAGCAATTTGAGACGCCTCATATTCGTCGTTAGAAATTTGAACGCCTTTTAACCGTAGATGGTCAAGGACCTTTCCCATCAGATGCATGGCCCCAAGGGCATGCTGGAAGCGGGTATGAAGCGCTCCGGGATATACATAATGGGTTAGTCCTAGTTGCTTAACGTGGCGGAGTCGCTGGAAATAGGGGTGAGAGATGATCTCATATACAAGCTCGCTTGGGACAGTGATAAATCCATAGACGGGATCATTAATAATCTTCTTTTTAATCATCCGTAGTCAAGTTCCTCATCCGGATTACAACAATGGATAGAGATTAATGGTTAAATTGGGGAAAATTTCAACTATGCAAAGATATAGCATTTTGTGGGCCGACGACGAGATTGATTTGCTTAAGCCTCATATTATTTTTCTCGAGCAACGAGGTTATGATATAACCCCGGTCAATAATGGTTCGGAGGCTGTTGAGAAAAGTGATGAAAAGCACTATGATGTTGTGTTCCTGGATGAAAATATGCCCGGTATGTCCGGACTGGAAGCATTAACACAAATAAAAAATAATAAGCCAAACCTTCCTGTAGTGATGATCACTAAGAATGAAGAGGAACACATCATGGAGGAAGCTATCGGTTCGAAGATTGCAGACTACCTGATCAAACCGCTCAATCCTAGTCAAATCTTGCTATCCGTTAAAAAAATCCTGGATAATAAGCGGCTGGTGATCGAAAAGACCAATCTCAATTATCAGCAAGAATTCCGAAGAATCAGCATGGCATTTCAGGATGTGATGAACCACGAGCAGTGGGCTGAGATATATAAGAAGCTTGTATTCTGGGAACTGCAAATGGATCAGGCAGATAATGAGGAAATGGGCGACGTACTCGATATGCAGAAAACTGAAGCGAATGCCAATTTTGCCAAGTTCATAATTCGCAATTACGATTCATGGTTGAATGATCCAAAATCAGATAAACCGTTGCTATCGCACCAGATCATGAAACGCAAAGTTTTTCCAGAGCTTGGCAAGAAACCTGTATTTGTGGTGATCATCGACAACCTCCGGTATGATCAGTGGAAGGTTATCGAACCTGTAGTATCGGACTACTTTACCGTCGATAAGGAAGACACGTACTATTCTATTTTGCCTACCACCACGGCCTATGCGAGAAATGCGATTTTCTCCGGACAGCTTCCCTCTGAAATGGCTAAAACAAATCCGGCGCTCTGGGTTGGTGAAGACGAAGATGAAGGGAAAAATAATTTTGAGGATGAGTTCCTGGCCAAACAACTTCGACGGAATAACCTGAATATAAAAATGTCGTATCATAAGATCAAGAATCTTGAAGAGGGTAGAAATCTTGTAGATACGGTAAATAACCTTTTTAATAATGACTTGAATGTGATCGTGTATAATTTTGTTGATATGCTCTCACATGCGCGCACCGATATGGCTATGGTACGGGAATTGGCGCCGGATGAGTCGGCGTATAGGTCTATTACAAAATCATGGTTTATACACTCACCACTAATAGATATACTGAAGAAAATTGCCGAAAAGGACGTAAGGGTTGTTATTACAACTGATCATGGAACGATCAGAGTGAAACGCCCTTTCAAGATTATCGGCGATAGGTCTGTGAATTCAAATCTTCGCTATAAGCAAGGCAAAAACCTTGGATATGAAGGTGACAAAGTTATGCAGGTGCAGAAACCTGAACGGTTGTTTCTCCCGAAGCTGAATGTATCATCCTCCTATGTCTTTGCCACCGAGGACCAGTTCTTTGCCTATCCAAACAACTACAATTATTATGTAAATTTTTATAAGGATACATTTCAACATGGTGGCGTGAGTATGGAAGAGATGATCATTCCTATTATTTTCTTAAATTCGAAGAATGTGTGATAACCCAGGAGCATGAAGTGTTCACGGAGGTAACTCTGGCATCGTTGGAGAAAGTGGCGCAGGAAATTGTCAGAAAGATTATCAATTACAGAGTATGGTTGTTTCAAGGTGAAATGGGTTCCGGAAAGACGACGCTTATTAAAATGGTTTGTAAGATTTTGGGGGTTACGGGACCGATGAGCAGCCCATCGTTTTCTATAGTGAACGAGTACGAAAATGATAGTGGGGAGAGAATTTATCATTTTGATTTTTACAGAATTGAAAGGGAAATTGAAGCAAAAGAAATTGGAATAGAAGAATATTTCTACTCAGGGCATCCTTGCTTTGTTGAGTGGCCCGAAAAAATTCCATCCCTGATTCCATTGCAGTATGCTGAAGTCAATATCCAAGTTGAATCCAACACAAAACGAAAAATAGCCATCGCGCTCCATGACGGAAAAAAAGAAAACAGGTTTTGAAGCTTTAGCCAAAGCCAGCCTGCACCCTCAGGAAAAATTACTTGAAATAAAAAAAGAAAAGCATTCCTTTTTTATCGGTTTACCCCGCGAAATCTCTCTTCAGGAGAACCGGATTAGCCTGACGCCGGATGCCGTTGCAATACTGGTGAACAACGGGCATGAAATCTGGGTTGAAGCCAAAGCTGGAACAGGTTCAAAATTTTCAGACAAGGAATATAGCGATGCGGGTGCAAAAATAGTCTATTCTCCTCAGGAAATTTACAAGGCTAACGTCATTCTAAAAATTGAGCCACCTACGCTTGAAGAAATTGAGCTGATGCATCCAGGCCAAACGTTGATCTCAGCACTTCAGATGGGTCAGCTAAAATCGGAGGTCCTGCAAGCGATGACAAAAAAGAAGATCATCGCGCTGGCTTATGAATTTATTGAAGACAAAGTGGGGGGGATGCCGATTATACGGGCCATGAGCGAAATTGCCGGCAGTTCGGTGCTTTTGATCGCTTCGGAATATCTAAGCACGGCCAATAATGGCAAGGGTGTGATCCTTGGCGGAATTACTGGCGTTCCGCCAACCAAAGTGGTTATTATTGGTGCCGGAACCGTTGCTGAGTACGCGGCACGCGCAGCGCTGGGACTTGGTGCGCATGTAGAGGTGTTTGATAATCACCTCTACAAATTAAGACGAATTAAACATCTCCTCGGCCAGCAAATTTATACGTCCACAATCGATACCATTACGCTGGGGGACACGCTAAAAACTGCAGACGTTGTGATCGGAGCATTAAGGGCCGAAAAAGGAAGAGCTCGTCACGTTATCACTGAAGAAATGGTGACCCACATGAAGTCCGATTCGCTCATCATCGACCTGAGTATCGACCAGGGGGGATGTGTTGAAACATCTGAGCTTACGACATTGAGTAGGCCTGTCTTCCGAAGACACGGCGTTATACATTATTGCGTGCCCAACGTTGCCTCACGTGTAGCCCACACGGCGGCCAATGCATTAAGCAATATTTTTACGCCAACAATTTTACGCGCAGCTGAAGAGGGAGGCGTAGAGCCTATGATCTTTTCACATAAGTGGTTCATGAAAGGAGTTTATACGTACAAGGGTGGGCTGACAAACGAACACGTTGCAAGGAAATTTGGGTTGAAATACAAGAACATAGAATTGCTCATGGCAGCAAGGATCTGACCACGATTCCCGCGAGTATTCATTGGAACAGTTAATTCATTCAAATCAACGGCTATCCTCCAGTCACACGTTGTTCGTCTCTTATTTTACACGCAAATCGGGGGATTGACACCAACTTAACCGTTCCCTAAATTTTCCTTTTGATCGCGGGCCATCGCATAAATGAAAAAACTATTAAGAATTTTACCTTTTGTGAGCTTGGTATTAGATGCGGGTGCGCAGGCTGTAGTTCCCGTCAACATTCGAGCTACCAATACCCTGGAACATTTGTTTGACTTTAATGGCATCAACAATGCTGATTTGTTGTACGGCATCCCTCTACCTTCTGGCAAGGTTATCGGAGATACATACTTGGATACGCGTTGGAAAAACTTTTCTATCCTGCTGTATGACAAAGACAAACTTATCGAAGGATACCCCGCTCGATATGACATTTACCTGGACGAATTGGAAGTCATGGGAAGAAATGGTATTAAGGTGTTAAAGGGGGACCAGGTGAAAAGTTTTGTATGGGCCGATTCAATTATGAGGGTACCAGTGTATTTCGTCAATGCCAAAGATTATAAAAATGAAGACAACGTGCCGTTTACTGGATTCTTTCAAGTGTTGAGTGATGGCTCGATGCCGCTTTTGAAGAAAACAAGCATTGGTATTAAAAAGGCTGACTATAATGTTCAACTCAATGTGGGGAGCCCTGACGACAAGATCCTTAAAAAGGTGAAATTCTATACCGTAAAGGAAAAACGGGTGGTAGAATTGCCTGGCTCGAGGAAAAAGTTCCTTATGCTATTTGACGAAGACTACGAAAAAATAGAGCAGTTAGTAAAAGACAACAATTTGTCAACATCAAACGAAGATCACCTGGTAACAATTTTTCAACACTACAATTCGCAGTACAATCATTGACTTCCGACTTTAGTAGTAGCGAATTGCTAGAGTCTTAAGAGACTTTCTTCAAGGGCCCTGATCTTCATTTCAGCATCGGCTTTTTTCTTTCGTTCCAACTCGATCACCTGGGCAGGTGCGCTTTTGACAAACTTATCATTTGATAATTTTTTATCAACCGTTGCCATAAATCCCCTGTGATACTCAAGGTCCTTCAGAATTGCTTCGCGTTCTTTGGCGGCGTCGATCTTGCCCTCGATGGGAATGAAAAATTCGGTAGTCCTGATGACGAATGATGCGGCATTGCTGATCTTATTTTCTGTTAGTGAAATTTCACTGAGGTTTGAAAGTTTCTTGATAACGGGCGAAAATGTAATACTCGGAGTCTCATCCGTTGATCTTACTAAAAGTCTCAATGGTTCCTTAGGCGAGATGCCTTTTACCTTCCTGGTGTTTCGTATTTCAGTTATAATATCGAACGCAAATTGGCCTTCCTTTAGAATGGAAGCATCGAAAGGCTGCGGTGTTGGCCATAAAGCAACGATAACACAGTCCTCCTCTCGATCTTTGAGGTCATGCCATAATTCTTCCGTTATAAATGGCATAAACGGATGGAGCGCTTTTAAAAGAATTTCGAAAAACTCAACCGTCGTTTCATAGGTGACTTTGTCGATGGGCTTCCCAAAGTCTGGCTTGATCATTTCCAGATAGTACGAACAGAAATCGTACCATATCAACTTATGTGTCGTATGCAGTGCCGCCGATATCCTGAATTTCGTAAAATCGTCTTTTAACTCTGAAAGGGATTGATTCATTTTTGACCGAAACCATTTCATGGCTAGCCTGTTCTCTTCCGGCATCGTGACATTAGAGTCTGGTGTCCAACCTTTGACGAGGCGAAACGCATTCCATATTTTGTTGGCAAAATTTCGTCCTTGCTCAATCATTTTCTCATCGTACGGCAAGTCATTACCCGCAGGGGAACTGAACAACATGCCAGCGCGTACTGCGTCCGCCCCGAAATTGTTTATTAGTTCCAATGGATCGGGGGAATTACCCAAAGACTTCGACATCTTTCGTCCAAGGCTGTCACGCACAATACCAGTCAAGTACACGTTCTTGAATGGCATTTCTCCACGATATTCATATCCGGCGATGATCATGCGTGCAACCCAGAAGAAAAGGATCTCAGGAGCAGTAACCAGATCGTTGGTGGGATAGTAATAATTCAGATCTGCGTTTCCTTTGTTGCCAGGCGATTTAAAAACAGAGCAATCAAAGACCGCGATTGGCCACAGCCAGCTCGAGAACCATGTATCCATCACATCGGGATCCTGCCGGAGCTTTTGATTTTTAAATGATGGATTTTGAGTTCTGAATTGAGCGATAGCTTCTTCCTCAGTTCTTGCTACAACATAGGACCCCTGGTCATCATACCATGCCGGGATGCGATGTCCCCACCAAAGCTGCCGTGAGATGCACCAATCGCGGACATTTTCCATCCAGTGGCTATACGTGTTTTTAAACTTCGATGGAATGAGCTGTATGTCATCATTCATCACATGCGCAAGCGCGGGCTTTGTCAATTCCTTCATCTTCAGGAACCATTGCAGCGATAAGCGGGGTTCTATAACAGCATCGGTGCGTTCTGAGAATCCGACGCTGCTGGTATAATCTTCCACTTTCTGAAGCTGATTTTTTTCATCCAGCAGCTTTACAATTTTCTTGCGGGCGATGAATCGATCTTCCCCAACCAGAATTTGTGCTTTCTCATTTAATGTTCCATCCTCGTTAAGTATGTCGATGATCTCAAGATTGTGCTTCTGGCCCAACTCATAATCGTTTGTATCATGTGCCGGAGTTACTTTCAGACATCCGGTACCGAAGTCCATTGCAACATACTCATCCTCAATGATAGGAATAGCGCGGTTGATCAAGGGTATTACTGCTTTCTTTCCCTTGAGATGCGCATAACGCTGGTCAGCGGGGTTAATGCAAATAGCAGTATCGGCCATGATCGTTTCTGGCCGTACCGTTGCGATGGTAAGAAATTCCTTGCTGCCTTCCACGGCATAGTTAATATAATACAGTTTTGACGGAACGTCCTTACGAATCACCTCGTCATCCGATAACGCAGTTTTCCCCACCGGATCCCAATTTACCATGCGCATACCCCGGTAGATATTTCCTTTTTTATACAGGTCAATGAACACATCGATAACAGCGTCATAGTAATCGGGATCCATCGTAAATTTGGTCCGATCCCAATCACAAGAAGCGCCAAGTTTTTTTAATTGCTCGAGGATTATGCCCCCGTATTTTCCTCTCCACTCCCAAGCGTACTTCAGAAATTCTTCGCGCGTTATATCCGATTTCTTAATTCCCCTTTCACGTAGCATCGCAACTACCTTTGCTTCCGTTGCAATAGAGGCGTGATCCGTCCCAGGCACCCAGCATGCTTCCTTTCCTTCCATGCGGGCTTTCCGAATCAGGATATCTTGTATCGTATTGTTAAGCATATGACCCATGTGGAGGACCCCTGTGACGTTCGGAGGAGGGATCACAATGCAATAGGGCTCTTTATTCGGGTTCGGTTCAGAATGAAAGAATCCTTTTTCAAGCCAATAGCTATACCACTTGTTCTCTACTTCGCCAGGATTATACTTAGTTGATAGCATTATTCTATTTGTTACCTGTTAATTGTTGTTCCGTGGCCCGTCACCCTATCTTCAAGGAATACACCTGGTGGGTATATCGGCTTTGGAATACGGGCTCGAAATTAAGGAAATCGAGTCGAAAACTGAATTTTTGAAAAATCGAAATCCAAGGGAGAACCGAATCTCGTAGATGGGGTATCAGCGAGATCAGGACTAACGGTAAGAGGGGTTGGCTGATGGAATGGGCCGGTCAAAACTTTGACCGGCCATTCATGTTTAGCTCATACGGATTCGCCAATCGGAGGGATACAGATTGTTGATCCGATTCTCCAATACGTTCACCCAGCCCAATGCGACATCATCAAACGTTACCAGTGCAAAACCTCTTTTAGAAAGATTCAAGGTGAGGACACCTTTCCGCAGGTAGTCAATAGCCAGATCGTGATCCAGTGCAATCACCTGGAAGGCGTCGCGATTTATATCGACTGACAAGGCAAAGGCATGCTTGGGAATTAATTTTTCATGTTTGATGGTAGCGATAGCGGTACCTGCCAGGATTATGCGAAGATTTTTGACGATGGCTTGTAGTTCGGGCATTCTTTTTTTGGGCAATAGTCGCACCTGATCGTTATGAAGTATAAAACTTTTTTCTTCTGGTTTTAAAACCCACTGTTGCACCTCATCTGTAATTTTTTTTCCAGGCTCTTGCAGTCTTGTCTTTGAATAAAGGCCGTGTTCAGGTTGTTGGTCCAACTTTCGAAATGCGGAAAGAAAAAATCCTTCACCCCTGACACGATGGGGAAAGAAACGATATCCTGACATCGACTCATCATTTATTGTATGAACTCCCCATTCAGATTTTACTTTCAGTGTTAGTGGTTCAACTTGATACTGTCCACTTAGCCACCTTAAGTTTTCTTCGTTTTCTTCCGAGCTGTACGTGCACGTGGAGTAGATCACGAGACCCCCTGTTTTCAGAGCCGGCCAGATATCATTCAAAATTCTCCGCTGACGCCTACTACAAAGTGACACAACCTCTTCTGACCACCCCTTCAGTGCATTGGGATCTTTCCGGAAAAGGCCTTCTCCCGAGCACGGCGCATCGATTGCGATCACGTCAAAAAAGCCAGGCAATCTCTGAAAGTCCTTGGGGTCATTATTAGTAACGACAACATTACTATGACCCCATTTCTGAATATTTTCTGACAAAATCGCCGTTCGGGACTGTATGACCTCATTCGACACCAACAAACTATCTTTTCCAATCAGACTGAGCAGATGTGTCGACTTGCCTCCAGGAGCAGCGCATAAATCAAGTACAGTCAGAGAGGTCGTTGAATCCGTAAGTTGGGCCAAGGCCTGTTCCAAGAACATAGAGCTCGCTTCCTGAACATAGTACCTGCCACCATGAAAGGTAGGGTCCATTGTAAAAGAAGGACGGCTCTCTAGATAGAAACCATATGTAGACCAGGGAACCCGATGAACTGCTGGTGCAATCTTCGACTTGGCTGGATTCATGCGGATGCTTACGGGCGCGGGCAGCTTGTGAGCAGCCTCAAACTCAGGCCATTGATCGCCAAGATTCGCTTGTTCGCGTTTAATGAATGCTCGTGGAAATAGCCCTTCTGTCATCGATTGTTTCTCAACTCGCAGCAAAGAAATAGGTAAATTGAAAGTTACAGAAATATCGTCCCAAAATTAACAGACATGATCCGCAAAGTCGCCTTTCATTGGTTCATCCTATCGCTGGTTTTCGTTGATAGCTGGCTTCTGTCTAAGCCAAACATACTGGGAAAAATAGGTCTAGTTATCTTCAAACACCATTACCTAAGATCATTCCCCAGGACCTTGTTAACTGTATGGCTAGTAGTGTCAACTTCAGTATTAATTGTTTTTGCTATACACTATTTATTAAGCCAACAGAAACTAACCAGAACAGTTGCAACGGTAACACTCAGCGCATGCCTGATTGCATCACTTTTGCTTATGGCCAAAGTGTATATTGACTTCTCATCATGGTCTTATAGTCACACAGGCCTAAAATTCATATTTGGAGCGCATATCCTCCCTATGCTCCTCATATTGGTATTCCTTAATGGCCTGATCCAGGTGTTGTGGAAAAGGAAGACAGGCATTGATTCGTCCGCCGTCGCTAACAGAGAACCTGCTCAGACATCTCAGATGGCAGCGCAAATTAGTTCCGGTACATCACTGCCTTAACGGCCTGAATGGTTTTTTTTACATTCGGAAGAATTGCTTCGATGAGTGTTGGAGCATAAGGAAGAGGTACATCGAAGCTATTGACACGATGTATAGGGGCGTCCAGATAATCAAACGCATGTTTCTGGACGTGGTATGTAATTTCTGTGGCAATAGATGAGAGCGGCCAGGCTTCTTCAACGATAACAAGTCTATTGGTTTTTTTAACAGACTCCACAACGGCTGCATAGTCTATCGGCCTGACGGTTCTCAGGTCAATGACCTCCGCTGAAATATTTTCTTTCTCTAATTCTGCGGCCGCTGCAAGCGCAACCTTGAGGATTTTTCCAAAGCTAACAATAGTTACATCATTGCCAGGCTTCTTGATGTCAGCAACGCCAAGGGGTATTAAATATTCTTCCGTAGGTACCGCCATCTTATCGCCATACATGAGTTCGGATTCCATGAAAATGACTGGATCGTTGTCGCGGATGGAAGTTTTCAGCAACCCTTTTGCATCATACGGATTAGCTGGAACAACTACCTTAAGGCCAGGCGTATTGGCGTACCAGTTTTCAAAATTCTGAGAATGTTGCGCCCCGAGTTGACCTGCGTTACCTGTTGGGCCCCGGAAAACGACAGGCGCACTATATTGTCCCCCTGACATGGAATGGATCTTGGCGGCGCCATTAATGATCTGATCTATTGCTACGAGAGAAAAATTGAATGTCATAAACTCGACAATAGGGCGTAATCCATTCATGGCGGCGCCAACACCAATGCCCGCGAAACCCAATTCAGAAATGGGTGTATCCAGCACGCGTTCCGGCCCGAATTCGTCAAGCATACCCTGGCTCACCTTATATGCACCATTGTATTCTGCCACTTCCTCTCCCATCAGCACTACGCTAGGGTCTCGTCGCATTTCTTCATTCAAGGCCTCACGAAGTGCCTCCCGAAACTGAATTTCTCGCATGGTTCTACTAGAAAGTGCGGTAAAAATAGGGTCAGTATTAACAGGATAAAAGTATTTCGGCACATTTTCTTGCCTGAAAACAAAAAACCCCGACGGATCGGGGCTTTCTGTTTTACCAATGAGATCTATTATTTCAATGCATTTCTGAAGGATTCAGTAGCAGCAAATTTCGAAAATTCAAGATCGCTCAGCGCTGCTTCCTTCAGGGACGGGTCAATCCTAACAGCATTTGTAAGGTTGCTTACAACAGCGTCAGCGTTGCCCAGGCGTGCTGACGCAACGGCAGCACCATAGTGTGCCAGTGCGTGGTTGCTATCTTTTGCAATTGCCTCATTAAACGAAGTCAAGCCATTTTGATAGTCCTTATTTAGGACCTGTGCCAAGCCTTTATTGAACAGGTTGTCGGCGTTGTCAGTTGCAGCAGACTCAGAGGTCACGGCTGCTGCATACTCAGCTTTTACAATTTCAGCAGCGCCCTTTACGCCATTGACACCTGCAGCGTTGTCACCTTGAAGACCGGCACTTAGAGCCTGATTTGCATGGGTATAAGCCGCGTAAGCATTGCCTTTGATCATATGCACAGAAGCAAGGTTAGCATGTACTTCGGGCGCGTCATTTAATCTGCCGGCAATTTCCAGCTGAGCCAATGCCTTATCAGCAAGTGAAGCTGCATTATTTGGATTTTCTAAGGCCTGTGCAATGTATACAGCGCCTAAATTGTTGTGGGCATTCCAGTTGGATCCTTTTTTAGTGGCGGCCTCATAGATCGCTGCCTTTTCTTCGAGAGAAGGTGTAAGTGTTGCTGAATACATCATTTCTTCAAATGAGAGTGTATCAGCAGATACTGAATTTTGTGTTACTTGCTTTGATAACACAGACATTTCTGCGTCAGTCTTTTTATCTTTTACGACAAGTATCTCGGTTTTAGCAGTTCTTAATGTCGGATATATATCTCTAAAAACTTTTCTATAAGTATTCAAACGGTTCATTTGTTTTTCCTGATCTTCGAAAGTTCCGCCGGCATTGATGATGTTCAGGTATTCTGCTTTTTCCTCAGAAGTAATTCCTTCATAGGCAGAAAGTGCAGTCTTGAACTCATTCCAATCCTGGATAACAGGTTTCAAAATGAAGTTGATAGAATCAGCTTTGCCTTTATAGTCATATTTCTTCATTTGCCTGCGATAGAAAGCTTCAATCGCAGCAGCACGATCAGGAGAAAGTTTAGCGTTGATACGTTCCGCTCCTTCAGGAGAGTGGGTACCGGTGATCGTAACGGTGCGGGTAGCATTTTTTGAGGCAATGAAAGCGTCAAGTTCTTTTCCCTTGGGTGCTCTGATTTCGCTTGTTCTGAGAACGGATCTTCCTTGCTCGAAAATGAAATCAGGTATGATGACTGGTACAAGTTCTTCCTGGTTGTTATAACCGTGATCTGCGTAGGCCGCAAAATATACGGGCTTCACTAATTTAGATGTTGTAATGATCCCTGTAGCAACAGGCATCCGAGGCGTAGCTTTGGTCTTTTCTCCCTTGGAAGCAACACCTTCAACTTCAAGTGTTCCTGTCCGTTGTGCCGGCTGATAAGGGAAGAAGAAGCTTTTTGTTGCATTGGGCTGTTCCGTCTTGGCATTAGGAAAATCTTCAGCCTTAAAGGCCAATGGTTCTAATGCAACTTCGCTCGAGCCATATTTGTAGAAAGTATTCACCGTGTACACAGTTCCTTTCTTTAACATCTTGACGGGAAGATTCGCTGCCATGTCGAAGGCAACGGTATCCTTGTGAACTTCCAGCGGATTGGGGGTGACAGTAAGCTGTTGCTCTTTAGACATTTTCACCATCTTGGGTAGGGTACAGCCCGCGAGGCTTAATGCTCCGAAGATCAGAAATGAGTAAACTACTTTTCTCATTGGATTTTTAGATTTTTGGTTATTTTTAAACAGGTTGCAAAAGTATACTTACGTGTATTTTTTTGCAATAATAGTCAAAAAATTAAGATAATTGCGCTAATTTGACTTAACCTGGTGCGTTATATTTGTCGCCAAGAATTTTTCGATCGACAAATTAACTTTTTCGAACGTCGAATGTTTACAAATGGGAGATAGTATGGAACGTGTAACTGATAGGATCCAACATTTCTTCGAAACGTATGCTTTCGGAGTCTGTACGCAACTCGGCGAAAAGCTTGGCGTCGCAACGTCCAGCATAAGGTTATTTTTTATTTATGCATCATTCATTACGTTCGGTTCTCCTGTTATCATTTATCTATGTTTGGCATTTGTGATGAACATGCGCAAGCATCTGCGGAGACGCGCCATCTGGGATTACTAAGTATATATATGTATATATTCGACTAGATATTGTTATTGCTGCCTCTTACACGACCTGCCTGAAGGTGTAATGGTATCCCTTCGTCCCCTGAAAAAGTAATCGAAAACGACAGAACCCTGATAGATCATTGTATTATCATAATCTGGATATTCACGCCTGATCGCGTTTCTTTTTCGAATATTAATGGGAGTAGCCAGCAAGAAATAGTAATGAGCGCGCAGCACTGCCAGAAAATTTTTGGACTCGCCCGTCATTAAGAACCGGAACGCCGCCAACCAGTCAAGCAATAACCTCAAGGGGAGTTTATACCAAAGTTCTGCAGTGCCAAGATGTTTGAACAGCAGGGATAGTCCGTTTAGGAAATTTAAAAAGGTCTTGTAGTGATTTTGGTAAGCCAGAGTCCCGGCACCGACATGATAGATGGTGCTCTTTCCGCAGTAAAAAACTTTTTGCCCGGCGCGATGAAGTTTCCAGCAGAGGTCAATTTCTTCCATATGGGCAAAAAAGTCTTCATCAAATCCACCGAATTTTCTGAATGCTTCAGACCGAATAACGAGACAAGCACCTGATGCCCAAAACACCTCGCGTTCATCGTCATATTGGCCGTGATCCATTTCGACGTAGTCGAAGATCCTTCCGCGGCAAAACGGATATCCAAGTGCATCTATGAATCCTCCTCCGGCGCCCGCATGCTCAAACCTGGTTCTGTATTCATATGAAAGGACTTTCGGCTGAACAGCAGCAGCACTTGGGTTAGAGTCGAGCAACTGTATCACTGGCCCCAGCCAGTTTTCTGTAACTTCAATATCACTGTTGAGGAGCACGAAATAGTCGGCCTCTACCTGGCTAAGCGCACGATTGTAGCCGCCACAGAATCCGTAATTCTTGTCCAGCTGAATGACTCTTACGTCTGGGAATTTTAGCTGAAGGAGGGCAATGGACTGATCGGAGGAATTATTGTCTACAATAATGACCTGCGACCCGCGTGAAAACTGAAGCACCGAGGGCAAAAACTTCTGAAGTAGTTTCTCGCCGTTATAATTTAGAATGACGACAGCCGTTCGGCTCATCCCATCAGGTTACTAAGGTCCAGACCTGGGATGTTGGGAAGTAATCCTTCTGTACTTTTTCGCAGTTCTTCTTTTGCCAAGACTTCCGCCTCCTCGCACGCTTTGTTTACCGCGGCGACGATCAGGTCCTGGAGGATAATCTTGTCGTCAGTCTTTATCAATGAGGGATCAATATCGATGGAGATGAGTTGCTTCTTTCCGCTCACCTTCGCTTTTACGAGCCCACCTCCGGATTCTCCAAATGCGTATATCGTTCCCAATTTGTCCTGAGATTCCTTCATTCGGGCCTGAACCTCCTTCATCTTGCCCATCATTTTCATCATATCAAACATGGCAGTCGATTTTAGATTTTAGATTTTAGATTGGCGCACCTTGATCCAGGTTTGCAGGGGCTAATGCTTACTTATATCATAGCACCAAATCTACAATCGTCAATCTTTAAATCTACAATCGAATCGATTTTAGATTGACGCATTGATCCTCGTTTGTAGTATTACCCCAAGCTCGCAAAGAAAAAGGCGCAAAGGATACAAAAATAGGAAAATTAATGTGCACCTCTCATGTAGATTTCGGATTTCGGATTTCAGATTTTCAGACTGGCGCACCTTGATTCGGGTTTGCAGGCTATTGCTTACTCGGATCATAGCACCCAATCTACAATCGTCAATCTAAAATCTTCAATTGGAATCAGTTTTTCTTCAACAGCACAACCGTCCCTGACCGGTCATAGGTTCTGCCAACCTGATCTGTAATCGTGGCTCTGAATACATACGTCCCCTCAGGCATTAATGTACCCTTGTAATGGCCGTCCCAGCCGTCTTCAAGATCTTCAGTAACGTACATCATTTCGCCCCAACGATTAAAAATTCTCATTTCAAAGGCGGTGATAAATTGACCGTAAACGTTGAAAATGTCATTAAGGCCATCATCGTTGGGCGTGAACGCAGTAGGGTGAAACAGATTGGGTTCTTTGATGATAGTGAATGCATTTGAAACGGATGATGCAATTCCTGCGTCATTTGCAATTGCCGTGATTCGGTATACAACTATCTGATTTTGGGAGTCTGGAACATTATCGACGTAAGTTGTTGCGTTGGAAACATTCACGGTTACCAACACTTGGCCTTCGCCATTGAACTTCTGAACAACATAATGATCAACACCGTTCTCCCACCCTTCGTAGGGGGTCCATGAAAGACTAACAGTGTTGTCTGGCTGCCGCGTTGGGATCAACCGGATAGGGCAGGCCTGGACACTAACGGGGCTCTGATTATTGCAGGCGTCGGTGTAACTGATGGTGTAACAGGTTACGACGTCGTGTAAGTACTCATCGTCGGTGTAAGTGGTCGTCGCACTGGAGTTCACGTTTGCAAAAGTGCCATTTACAGTTTTCGTTATGGTATAAATGGACGCGACATAAGCTGGATCCTGCGTCCATTCAAGATCTACGGAGCCCTCGGTCCCAACGGCGGAAGAAATATTTTCAACTACGGCAGGAACGTCGGTAGATTGTGCTGTCGCGCACTTTGACAGCGAAATGCTCCTGCTTCCGTTGGAATAGTTTATGGTTTGTTGATAACAATAATTTACACCACAGCTCACATTTGTGTCATCTAACGATGTGGCTGCTGGTGCAGCATTGAGCGGGGGGTCCGTATTTTTTGAAATCGAATAGTTGCTCACGCCCGTTGACGAAGTCGCCCAAGTCAACCGGTTAATATTATTCAATACACTCACGTCGAAATTCGAACTGCAAATTGTATTGGAATAAACGGTGGTATTGTTGCAAGGGTCGAATACCCCTAACCGGAAACAGTAAAAGTTGGCGTCCGTTTGTAGATTATTGATTGTCGTTGTAGAAGTCTCATACACATTTTGCAGACTCTGAAATGCTGTTGCGCTATTCTGCGCAACTTGAAGCCGATACAAAATATTGGATTGGGCATTAAAATCCAGTTGAATATCCTGCGCGTTTAAGACGGTAAGTTGGGTAATCGTCGGCACCGGCAGCGTTGGGACGGCATTGACAACCTTCGATGCAGGGCTGCAATTATCATCAGCACTCAGGTTGCGACCGCGCACTGTAACAGTTTTATTTCCGGAAGAGGCATAAGTGTGTGTCACGGTTGTAAGCGCATTGGTTTCGACAGGAAGGGTGGCATCATTGAAGTCGATCACATAACGATCATAATTTGTATCCGTAATATTGACCTGCACACCATTTCCACCGCACGAGTAGATTTCAAATTCAGGTGACGTGTTCGGCAGCACCGTAATTGTAATTTGATCAATAGGCACGCCGGCCTGGAAAAGTACCCTCAAGGTATAGATTCCCGGTACCGTATACTGATGTGAGAAAACGTTTTGAATGGGATTCGTTTCATAAAAAAATTCACAGGGAACAGCGGGGCTGCACACATTGGGTGGAATAATTGCAACGTTAACAGTTAATGGTGCACACCCTTTTACCTGATCAACCTGAAATCTTCCATCGCGGCTTACATAGGGCTGAGCTTTGGTAATAAAAGCCGCTGTACAGCAAAGAAAAAAAGCAATGCGAAAAGTCATTTGGGTTCCCAATTTTTTAAGAATTGCTCGGCCTTTCGGAGGTCTTCGTACAGCATGCGGTCATCTTCTATAAACGGTACAACGGCCCGGAAAGTATCCATGAAATCCTCCAGGTATGGTGACGTTTTCAAGGGCCGCCTGAACATCATCGCCTGTGCGGCCGTAATCAACTCTATCGCTAGAATAGAGTATAAATTGTTGACAATGCGGTAGGCCTTTGTCGCGGCGTTTGCACCCATGCTTACATGATCTTCCTGCCCATTGGAGGAAACAATGGAATCAACCGAAGCAGGCGTGCAAAGTTGCTTGTTCTGGCTCACAAGCGATGCCGCCGTGTACTGCGGAATCATCAGCCCTGAATTAATACCTGGATTCGCAACGAGGTAGTTAGGCAGATCGCGTACTCCGGCGATTAACTGGTAGGTTCTTCGCTCAGAAATGCTGCCTAACTCGGCCAGTGCAATGGAAAGGAAATCGAATGCAACCGCTAATGACTGTCCATGAAAGTTGCCCGCTGATATAATGGCATCGTCTTCTGGAAAAATGTTCGGATTGTCGGTGACGCTATTAACTTCAATCGTAAAAACGTTGGTAACGAAATCAATAACATCAGAGCTCGTTCCGTGTACCTGTGGAATGCATCTGAATGAATAGGGATCCTGAACATGCTTCTTAGCTTGTTGAATGAGTTCGCTTCCCTTTAACAATTTGACAATCTCTTTTGCTGTTTGTATCTGCCCGTGCTGCGGGCGTATAGCATTTACCTGAGGAAGGAAAGGTTCGATGCGCCCATCAAACGCGTCAAGCGAAAGCGCGCCAATACAATTTGCAAGCCTCATTAAACGATTGGCATGAAGTGTACACCAGATGCCGTAACCGCCCATGAATTGTGTGCCGTTCAGGAGCGCAAGACCTTCTTTGGTCTCCAACGTCAATGGTTTCCATTGCAGCTTGTGATGGATTGCCTCTCCTGAAAATTTATTTGCCTGGTACGTTACTTCGCCCAGTCCTATCAACGGGAGGGCCAGATGTGCAAGAGGAGCAAGGTCACCAGATGCTCCAAGTGAACCCATCTCGTAAACCACGGGCAGTATGTCTTCATTGAACATATCCGCCAATCGCTGTACGGTAGAAAGTTGGACCCCGGAATAACCATATGAAAGTGATTGTACTTTTAAAAAAAGCATGAGCCTCACGATATCTTCTGGAACCTCGGGACCAGTACCGCAGGCGTGGGACTTGACCAGATTCTCCTGAAGTCTCTCCAACTCGTGATAGGGTATGTGCTTGTTATACAGAGATCCAAATCCGGTGTTAATTCCGTACAAAGGTTGATTGGATTCTCTCAGTTTCTGATCCAGGAATTCACGACATCGCGATATTCGCGATTTTGCCTGATCACCGAGTTCAATAGTGACCCTTCCCTCAATGATCCCGGCTAGATCTTTCAAGGTTAATTTGATATCGGAGATGAAATGAACTTTCGTCTTTGCCATCTGGTATCCCATTGCGTCTGAGTGTCTTTGCTGTTAGAAGCTTTTAAAAGAGCCAAGGCGCAGAGTCGCTAAGTTAGGAAGTAATGCGATTATTTTAATTTTTCAAGAATCTGATCGACGGTAAGCTTTTCCTGTTCGCCCTGATTCATATCTTTCAGTGCAAGCATCCCTGTGTTCATTTCTTCCGGACCAATGATCACTGTAAAGGGGATATTTTTTTTATTGGCAAAGTCAAGTTGTTTTTTCAATTTCGCAGCGTCAGGATAAATCTCAGACGCGATACCCATAGCTCTTAGTTGCGTCAAAACCCGAAGCCCATATCGCAAACTCTCGTCGTCGAAGTGACATATCAACACCTTTGTTGATGCGCGGGCTTCATCAGGGAAGAGATTGAGCTCATCCATGGCGTCGTATAGCCGGTCAACACCAAACGAAAAACCAACACCTGATAAATTTTCTTTGTCTCCAAACGACTTGGTAAGATTATCGTAACGACCGCCCCCGCTGACGCTTCCGATTTTGACATTATTGACTGTAACTTCGAAAATGCAACCGGTATAATAGCTGAGGCCACGGGCAAGTGCAATATCAAATTCAACATGGTCTTCTGTTGAATCAAAATTTTTCAAGAGCGATAGTACGTGGCTAACATCTTGAATCCCCTTGGCGCCATTCGCGCTGTTGCCAATTCTGTTGGCCAACATTCGGAGCTTATCGGAGGCTGATCCCTTTTGATTCAGTATTTCAAAGAGAGTCGAGAGACTTTGCTCTGAAAAGTTTTTGGCTCGCAACTCGTCCTTTACCTTTTCTTCACCAATCTTATCCAACTTGTCGATAGCAATAAACAAGGAAGTCTCATTTTGTCTTGCTGCCATAGCCTCAGCGATGCCAGAAAGTATACCGCGATGATTTATTTTTATTGTATAACTATCGATGCCTAATCCTCTAAAGACGTCCTTAATCATCAGGATAATTTCAGCTTCGCAGATCAATGAATTGGTCCCGACTACATCCGCATCGCATTGATAAAATTCACGATACCTTCCCTTTTGCGGATTGTCACCACGCCATACCGGCTGGATCTGATAGCGTTTGAACGGAAAGCTTATATCATTCCTATTCATTACTACATATCGTGCGAAGGGCACAGTCAGGTCGTAACGGAGTCCTTTTTCGGCAATGGCGACACTGAGTTGCTTGGAGTTCCTGGCGTCTAATTTGGCGGCTGGCACGTCCTTTAAAAAGTCTCCGGAGTTCAGAATTCTGAATAAAAGCTGATCACCCTCCTCCCCATATTTTCCTGTCAGCGTTGAAAGATTTTCCATAGCGGGCGTTTCAAGGGGCTGGAAACCAAAGGTTTCAAATACACGCCGAATAGTGCCAAGAATAAATTGCCGTTTAGCCATCACGGCAGGCCCAAAATCACGGGTTCCTTTGGGGAGAGTAGGTTTGTCCATAGTCAACTTTCAGGTTTAAAGTTTCAGGTTAAAAGTTCCTAACCCGAAACTATCCTTCACCTGAAAAAGTAAGCAATTAAGCCGCAATTTTAACCCTAAAAGCATCAAACACCAACGTCTTAAAACCTTAAACCTGCTGTTGGATGGCTTTGGCGGGCAGGTCATTAAACTTTAAGCCTCAAAACCTTTTGCTTTCCCGAAATTCCCCCTTATTTTTGCGCTCCTTTAAAAAGAATTGAAAACCATGGCAGTAACCAGATTGAAGCGAAAAGGCCGCAGAGACAAGGCAAAATCAGCGGTAAGACGTCAGTCGCTGAAGATCCAAAACTTTCAGCCCGTCATCAAGAATGTCGATATTGAAAAGATCAAAGAAGAATTTAAAGCCAAGGCTAAGACTTAATGCTGATTTAAAATATAGTGGAGTCCTGTTAATCAGGACTTTTTTGTTTGTATATAGTTTAAGGTCTAAAGTTTAAGGTTTAAAGTCAGTGAACCGCCGGAAGCCGTATCATACAATAAATCTTGGGACAACCTGAAACCTGAAACTTGAAACTTCAAACTTATCCATGCACTTCGTCAACTGGAATGTAAACGGTATACGGTCAATTATTAAGAAGGATTTCATCAAAGATGTGCAAATGATGGAACCTGATATTTTCTGCCTTCAGGAAACGAAGGGTGCAGAAGAGGAAGTGCGTGCGACGTTAGAAGCGTTCCCCGGTTATCATGTCTCTGTGAATTCATCCAAAGCCCGCAAGGGTTATTCAGGTACAGCTATTCTGTCGAAGATTGAGCCGATTCAAGTTACGTTCGATATGGGTATTGAGGAGCACGATCAGGAGGGGAGAGTCATTACCGCCGAGTACCCCACATTTTTTCTAACAACAGTCTATACGCCTAATGCGGGTGAAGGATTGCAGCGACTGGACTATCGCGAACGTTGGGACAGGGACTTCAGAGAGTATGTTCAATGGCTTGACAGAAGGAAGCCATCGATTATCTGTGGTGACCTTAATGTGGCGCATCAGCCCATAGATATCGCTCGTCCCAAGGAAAACTACAACAAGTCAGCGGGCTACACGCAGCGCGAAATTGATGGCTTCACGCGGTTGTTAGAAGCTGGTTTTGTGGACACTTTTCGCCGTTTTTATCCGGAAGAAATAAAATATACCTACTGGAATTATGTCACGAATGCCCGCGCTAAAAATGCAGGCTGGCGCATCGATTATTTTTTGGTGCCCGACAGGCTCATTGATAAAGTGAAGGATGCCATGATTTATAATCAATACCTTGGATCGGATCATTGTCCAGTGGGACTGAGTATAGAGTTGTGACGCTTTGAGTGGCGGAGTTGGTAATCGGTAATCGGGTAATCAGGTAATCGAGTGCGAAGACAAGGTATTGGGCAGTGCCTTTGAGCACAGGTGCGTTCTCTAAAAGCTGTTAGCTGTCAACTGTAAGCTGTCAGCTGTCAGCTCCTAAATCACCCTTTGAATATCCGCTCCCAGTTCCTTTAGGCGCGTGTCAATATTCTGATAGCCCCTGTCGATTTGATCGATGTTTGAGATTTCGCTCGTTCCGCTTGCGGACAGGGCTGCAATCAGCAACGCTACCCCTGCACGAATATCGGGTGATGACATTTTGATTCCCTTTAATTGCTGTTTCCTGTCAAGCCCAATCACATTGGCTCGATGAGGATCGCAAAGAATGATTTGCGCGCCCATGTCGATCAGCTTATCAACGAAAAACAGGCGGCTTTCAAACATTTTCTGATGTATCAACACACTACCCTTTGCTTGTGTAGCGATAACGAGGATAATACTGATTAGATCAGGAGTGAAACCTGGCCAGGGTGCATCCGAAACAGTTAGAATTGAGCCGTCAATAAAAGTTTCAATTTCATATCGTTCCTGCGATGGGATATAGATATCATCCCCGCGAAATTCCATTTTGATACCCAGTCTTTTAAAGACATCGGGTATTATTCCCAGCATGTCGATCCGGCAGTTCTTAATGGTGATCTCGGATTGGGTCATCGCAGCTAGCCCGATAAAACTACCGATCTCGATCATGTCCGGCAGAAGCGTGTGCTCAGTCCCGCGAAGCTTGTCGACACCTTCAATGGTCAACAGATTAGAACCAATGCCTGAGATCCTCGCACCCATCCGGTTCAGCATGAGGCACAGCTGTTGAAGATAGGGCTCGCATGCAGCGTAATATATAGTAGTCGTTCCTTTGGCAAGTACAGCGGCCATTACGATGTTGGCAGTTCCAGTCACCGAGGCTTCATCGAGCAGGATATAAGACCCTTTTAACTCGGAGGCATCGATAGTAAACAGGTGCTCATCAGAATCAAAGTTAAATTTGGCACCCAGTTTCTGAAATCCAAGGAAGTGTGTGTCCAGTCTGCGCCTGCCTATTTTATCGCCTCCGGGCTTTGGCATTGATGCTTTTCCAAAGCGTGCGAGAATAGGCCCTAACAGCATAACGGACCCTCTCAGTGCTGCGGCTTTTTTTCTATACTCCTCAGTCTCTAAAAATTTTACGTTAATCGCGGAAGCCGTGAACCGATAAGACTCAGGTCCTAATTTTTCGACCTTCGATCCCATGGCGCCGATAAGCTCGATGAGCTTATTTACATCTACGATGTTGGGAACGTTGTGAACGGTGACTGGTTCTGCTGACAATAATGAGGCGCTTAGAATTTGTAATGCTTCGTTTTTGGCGCCTTGAGGGATGATTTCTCCTTTTAACTTTTTTCCTCCACGGATTTTAAAAATACTCATCGGTGTTTATTCACTTGATTTGGTGAAATTAAAAAAATGTGAGCCTAGTCGGCTCCTCCGTTCTTCCCGCTTACTATTAACTATTAACTTTTAACTTTTCACTCCACTCTCACTGATCTCTTCTTCGTCTAAAATTACTACCCTTGTTATTTTTAAATGACCGGTGCCCACCGCCCTGATGACGTTGTTGGCCTCCACCATTTCCCTGAGGTCTTGCTTTCTTTCTTTCTTTGTAGAGCTTTTCGAACAAGTTGTCCTCGCGTACTTTTTCTATGGTCATATTCAAAGCTCCACCTGACATCGCTTGAATATCTCTTAAGATCACTGAGTCATCCAGAGTCTCCTTGTTCCAGTTGCCGTAAAAGGTCTTCATAAGTTTTCCAAGGTAAATGATAGCCTCTTCACGTTCCTGAGGATCGTCCTTTTTCAAAGCCTCCTTTACCAGTTTTTCAATATTCTTACCATAATGCTTGAAGCGTACATCATTCTTCGGGTACATCATTTTCATGGGCTTTTTAAATATAAGCTCACGCTCAGGCATCGGGTAAGGACTGTTGACCTCCAGGTTAAAGTCTGCAATAATATACAAGTCATCCCACAGACGCTGGGGATTATCCGGCTGATCTTTGATACTTGGGGTCAACTGTTTAATAAGCTCGATAAGGGTGTATGCCAGCTCGGTCCGCTTTTCTTTGTCGGGAACAGTTCGTAGGTACTCTACGAGCTTTTGAACGTTACGTCCATATTCTTTTAGAATAATATCAGGACGTTGTGAGTTATATTCTCCAATCATGTTTTTGTTGATTTCTGTTTATAGACTAGTGTGGGTCCGTACAGTAGCGCTGTGACTACCTAAAATTGTACCTAACCTCAATTATGGATTCTAAGTTTAGCAAAGCTAAGCAATAAGGTCTTCTCTCCAAAATCGTCGAATCTTATCTTCGCTTTTCGATCTGCGCCGCTAAAATCCATTTGAACGACCATCCCAAATCCAAATTTGGGATGTTCCACCTTCATGCCTTCCTGCAAAGATGCAGTGTCGCTGGGGACAAAGTCTGCAGGTGCTCTATAAGAAGTAACTTTAGGAGGTGGAGCGGAGCTTATCGTCTTTCGGATGCCGCTGACCAGCGTTTTTGCGTATTCGCTATTGGGAGGAACCGATTCCAGCCCGGCAAATTTGCTGCTCACTTTAATAAAGGATTGGTCAATATCGTCAAGAAAGCGGCTTGGCTCACAGTTCTTTAATCTCCCAAAACGATAACGCGTTAGAGCATAGGACAGAAAAAGCCTTTTTTGAGCCCTCGTGATTGCCACATAAAACAACCTTCGTTCTTCTTCAAGATCTGCCCGGCTGCTAAGCATCATTTGCGATGGAAAAAGATCCTCTTCCAGGCCTACAATATACACGTGCCTGAATTCTAGCCCCTTCGCCATGTGGATGGTCATCAGTGTGACTTTTTCTGGATCTTTGTCCTTATCTTCATCCTGACCCGTTATTAGGGATACCTCTTGCAGGAAAGCCCCCAGACTCTTGTCCTGTCTTTCAGGATCATCGACAAATTCCTTTATTGCATTCAATAGTTCCTGTACGTTTTCGTAGCGGCTCAATCCCTCGACTGTTTTATCCTCGTATAGTTCCCGCAATAAACCGGAACCTTTGGCTATTTCAAAAGCAGCATCATAGGCATCTTTTCGTTCCACCTCGATACCAAAGCGCTTGATCATAGAGACAAAATCTCCGATGGGTGATGCTGCACGACCCCCAATGAACTGATCGGCGTGTTGTACAACCTCCCAAATTGGAAGATCATGATCATTTGCAGCCACGATTATCTTATCGATGGTAGAATCACCAATGCCGCGCTTAGGTAGGTTGATGATTCTTCTGAACGATGCTTCATCCTGCTGGTTGATCGAATATCGCATATAGGCTAGCAGATCCTTTATTTCCTTTCGCTGATAGAAGGACAATCCTCCCACAACCTTGTATTTGATATTCATGCGTCGTAACGCCTCTTCTATAGCACGCGACTGGCTGTTGGTTCTATACAATACAACAAAGTCGCTAAACTTCAGCTGGTGTTGCATTTTCTCCTGAAAAATGGAAGATGCAATTAATCTACCCTCCTCGTTGTCGGATACAGCTTTGATCAGTTCGATCAGAGAACCCTCTTCATTAGCCGTCCAGATATTTTTAGGAAGCTGAGCGCGGTTCTTCTTGATCACCGAATTTGCCGCGTGCACTATATTTTGAGTCGAACGATAATTCTGCTCAAGTTTTATGATTTTGAGATCGGGATAATCGCGTTCAAAATTCAGGATGTTAGTGATATCTGCACCGCGGAAGGCGTAAATACTTTGTGCGTCATCGCCTACGACACATATATTTTGGCGGACCGCGGCAAGCTTTCGGATGATGAAATATTGACAAAGATTCGTATCCTGGAACTCATCAACGAGAATGTATTGAATCCGATGCTGATACTTATTCAATACGTCCAGGTGTTCCTTGAATAGTTTGTCGGTATTAAAAAGCAAATCGTCAAAATCCATTGCACCAGCCTTAAAGCACCGCATGGCGTAGGTCTTATAAATTTTTCCGATTTCAGGTCTCAGGTTCGCCGCATCATCACCCATAAGTTCGGGATTTGCGAGATAATCCTGCCAGCCGATCAAGCTGTTTTTAGCAGCCGAAATGCGATTATAAACCGTGCTT
>JAICGJ010000011.1 GCA_025923195.1 Chryseolinea sp. | reverse complement strand
GTTTTTACCCAGACATTAGTTTAATAGGATCTTATGGTGAAACATTACCTGAGGGATACACGACCAGCTACGGAAAAAATTGCATGGATTGCCGTGACGATGGTGGAGTTTTGACAAGGCCTGACTTTTGGGACTGAAATTATGAACCTGATGAAGCGACTCTTCTCCAATTTCGGAAGGCTTGCAGCCATAGTGATATTTAGCTATATGTCTTCTAACACATCGGCTCAACATCAAATGGACAGCGTGCGAAGTAAGTTCGATCGGCATCGTACGCAAAACCCGCAGGAAAAACTGTTTATTCATACCGATCAGGAATTATACCTTACGGGTGAAACGCTTTGGTTCAAAATCTACTATGTCGATGGGGTTCTTCACCAACCTAGCGACATCAGCAAGGTGGCTTATTTGGAGATTCTTGGCCCGGACAACCGTGCTGTAATTCAAACTAAAGTAGCCATGAAGAATGGCGAGGGCCATGGCGCTCTGTTCCTGCCAGCGTCGATAAGCTCGGGAAATTATCAACTGCGTGCCTATACGCATTGGATGAAAAACTTCGATCCGGAATTCTTTTTTAACAAGACAATAAGTATCATTAACTCCTTCAAGAAACGGGATATTCAGCCTGAAAAGTCTCAAAAGCCGAATCTGATTACTGTACAATTCTTTCCGGAGGGCGGCGAACTTGTTTCTGGGCTGCGCAGCAAAATTGGGTTCCGCGCTACCAATGCAGATGGAAGGGGGACGGTTGTTAGTGGTATTGTCTTAAATGCGCAGAATGATACGTTGCTAACCTTCAAGCCTAAAAAGTATGGGATCGGAAACTTCACATTTACGCCCACTGAAGGCAGCTTGTACAGGGCTGTTGTAGCTGATACCTTGGGTAATCTACAAAGTTTCAGCCTTCCGCGTCCCAAATCTCACGGGCATGTTATGGAAGTAAGAGACAGCACTTCCGATCTGCTCGTGATCAATGTGAGCGCCGATCCTCAGACCGTGCAATCGTCGCCGTCCATTTACTATGTAATTCACGCCAGGCAAATTATCTCTTCTGCCGGTTCCCGTGAAATCGGAAAAGGGAAGACAGCAATCCTTATTCCTAAGCGGGAACTGAAAGACGGTATTTCACACATAACTATATTTGATGGGAACCTTAACCCGGTTTGTGAGCGACTGTATTTCAAGGCGAGTGAAAAGAAACTCTCGATTAAAGTAAAATCCAGTCAGAGTGAGTATAGCATACGAAGAAAAGTTGTGCTGGACATCTCAGCACAAAACGATAGCGCAGCCATTGCCGGGGCCAGTCTTTCGGTTGCTGTTGTGAAATCAGATTCTCTCCAGGGCAATCTCGAAGGCAACATCTTCAATTACCTTTGGCTATCTTCTGATTTGCGTGGCGAAGTAGAAAATCCTGCCTACTACATGGAAGTAAATAGCCAAGAGGTTACTGTCGCAATAGACAATCTCATGTTGACACACGGATGGAGGCGCTTTAGTTGGACGGATGTACTCAGCAACAATAAAAAGCAACCTGGTTTTCTACCCGAATATCGAGGACATCTGATCCGGGGAACCGTTGTGGACAAAGATGACAAACCGGCAGCGGGAATTGCCACCTACTTGTCGACACCAGGCAAGAATATTCAGTTATACACGGCTCGCAGCGCAGCCAACGGAGAAGTGCAATATGAAATGAAGGATTTTTGGGGATCAAAGAAGATTATTGTACAAACTAACCTGACCCAGGACAGCACATTTAGGGTTAACGTCATTAGCCCTTTTGCTGATAATTACGCACCATACAAACCGCCGGAGCTAACGCTCGATCCAAGTGTATCAAAGAGTCTACTAAACCGAAGTATTGCTATGCAGGTGCAGGACATCTATAGTGGCGATCGATCAATCAAGTTTGCCAATATGACGATCGATAGTTCCTCATTTTATGGCAAAGCCAACGAAACGTATTTTTTGGACGACTACACTCGCTTTACCGTGATGGAAGAAGTAATGCGGGAATATGTTCCGGGGGTTATGGTACGAAAAAGAAGAGACGGTTTCCACTTCTTAGTTCTCGACAACCTCAGGAAGCGCGTATTCCAGGATGATCCATTAATTCTCCTGGACGGAATGCCGGTGTTTGACGTAGATAAAATAATGGAATTCGACCCTCTCAAAGTAAAGAAACTGGAAGTAATAACGAGCCGATATTACCTGGGTCCATTTCATTTTCCCGGGGTTGTAAGTTATTCCACATATCCGGGGGATCTGGCAGGATTCCAGCTTGATCCCAGGAGTATTTCTATGGATTACGAAGGACTACAGCGGCAAAGAGTATTTTATGCTCCGAAGTATGAAACCGAAAAGCAGCGCGAGTCTAGATTGCCAGACCGGAGAAACCTATTGTTTTGGGCACCCGACGTTCGGCTCGACAATGAAGGCAATAGCCAACTTGAATTTTTTACCTCCGATCTGAGTGGGAATTATAGTATTGTAGTGGAAGGGCTTTCTAAGACCGGGTATGCTGGAAGCACAACAGGGACATTTGCAGTCAAGGAATTCAACAACTGAATGGATACTGTATGCAGGTTCATGTTGTGCCTATATTCTCAGCATGAATGTTCCCCTAGTACAGGGATCGTGTTTTGCTGATCACTATTGCTGCAATTTTCCGGCCTGCGAGCGGTAATAATTTCCATCCTCGTCAGGAAGCAGTTCGCCAAGTCTTTTATAAATATCTACGACAGAACTGTCGTAAGCCAGTGCCTCTTTATAGAGATCAATGGCTCGGGCGTAGTCGCCTTTAGTATCATAGATGTAAGCCATGATATGGCACAAAGCACGGCTGCGTGAACTTTCATTTTCATATGCTCCTTCATACCATCCAATTGCCTCATCGAATTGCTTCAGGGCATAATAAGAATCACCAGCGAGCAACATTGCGTCGTGGTAGTCTGTATGTTGCTGCAATAAGGGGACAATAATTGCGATGCATTCAGCATATTTCTCAACATTATAATACGCAGCTGCTTTCGCATATCCCGCTTCCTTGTAATCAGGGTTGATTTCCAGTGCCTTGTCGTACATGATAATCGCCGAATCTGCCTGTTTGCGAATAGCAAGAACGTTACCATAACCGACCATTGCCTCCGCGTAGGTTTCGTTTTCTTTCCAAGCTCTGCGGTAGTACAGGTAAGCAGAATCATAATTTCCATCCCAATAATTCTGCTCTGCCGTGCTAAAATAATCAAGCGAGTTATCATCGGCTCCTGATCCCGATAATATGCTACCGATGAGAAAAATAAAGAATGTCGCAAAGATCGCGACCGACACCAGGAAAACAATTCGACGGGAAGACTCAGGTGTGACGTGTTGGGAAGAAGTTCGACGGGTTCTTGTGTCCGCAGCCTCGCGCTTTCCGAAAATATTCCTTAGGCTATTTATGAAAATCGAATGTTGATAATAACTACCCGTGGTTCCGCCCGGCTCCTGAAATTCTTTCTTTTGAGGAAATAAATAGAACCCGAGAAATATACAATAAACCGCTGCACCCAAGAAAATATAAACAAGAGAATCATCAACTGACCAGCACAGCGCCATGGCCAATAAAAAAACATAAGCCACAACAAAAAAAAATCTCGCCTTATTTGCTTGGACACGATCGTCAGGACCGTTTTGCATTATCAATTAAAATTTTCTTGTTAATAAAGCTGAAAGCCCCTTTCGAGGCCTCCAGCAGGGCTCCACGCGAAAATACCTAGTGCTCCGCAATCGAACGATCACGCGGATATATGCCTCTTTGTAATGACTACCTCAGACTCTTGCCTACTGATAAAACGTATCCTATAGACAGACAAAAAATGCTGCCTGAATTTTAGGCGTGGTGATTTTCCCTGCCCTTCCCGTCAAAAATTTCACACCGAGTGGCCACTTAACCAACGTTGACGCAGCGCGGCCACAGGCTATTGCCCCATAACCTTGGGCGACAGCTTTCGAACCACTAACCAATACTTTCAACGCAAGAATTCCCGTCAGGAGAATTCTCGAAACACACCTCATACTGGATCAGGTTAAGATTTCACCTAAGTTATTTAAAACTGAAGAATAACTAAAGAATCCCACAAATTATAAAGGGCCTACTGCTCTACCACGAAACGTTTCTTTCAAAAAGCCTATCCCATATCCATAAAGCTGATAAAGCGCAGACGGTACGGAGAGAATACCAACTGCAATGCTCTTGTTCTCTGCCCAGGAATGCAAAAAGATAGCGGCCATATAAAGAAGAAATACTGTTGCACCCATAACAAACAACGTTTGACTGACAAGCGGAAGAAACGGCAATGCGAACGTGCCGAGCAAAAAAAGTGCTGGGAACCAATGAGAGATTTTTATTTCGTCAGGGTGTACTCGGCCTATCAGTGCACGGCCTTTGCCAAAGTTACGAACTTGGCTGAAGAACTGCCGGAAGCTTACGCGCCTCTTGTGATACACGAATGCTTCAGGGATCAATCCCACCTTATACCCAGCTTTTTTCATTCGAATGCTAAACTCGACGTCTTCAGCGTAGCGATCAAACTTAAAACCACCTGTTGTCGCAAATACAATTCGGGAGATACCCATATTAAAGCTTCTGGGCTGAAACCACCCGACGTGTTTTTTTCCGCCGCGAATGCCTCCCGTTGTGAGAACCGACGACATGGTATAAGCCATCGCCCGTTGTTTGACCGTAAACTTCTCGTGGGCTTTATCAGGTCCGCCCCATGCATCCCACTGATTTATTGCAAGTGATTCATTTACAGTCTGAAAATAGTGGGCAGGCAAAATGCAGTCCGAGTCAAACACAACGAAATAATTTCCTCTGGCGCGGGAAAATCCAAAATTGCGACTAGGACCTGGTCCGGTGTTGGGTTTGAAAAAATATTCGATTTTTAACGTGTCGCGAAAAAGGTCAACAACTTGGTCACATCGAATTGAGGATCCATCGTCGACTACTAATACTTCGAAGTCTTTAAAAGACTGCGTTGCTAAACTGGATAAGATTTCCTTTACCTCTTGAGGCCGGTTGTATACCGGTATGATCACAGAAAATTCAGGAACATGCATTCGCAGCTAAAATAAAGTTTGGCGATACATGAAAGAAATAAAAGATAAGTGAATTTCTGTTGACGCGTCCAGAGGTCTTCGTTTTTGTAGTTATTATAGTCCGGAAACGCACTATACCCGAACGCAGCTGAACAGCGTCTGTAGCTTAAATGCCAATTCAGCTCATTCAGTGGCCTTTTTGCAATTGGTCTTAAATTTACCATTCACAAACCCTGAAGTCACATCAATCAATACTATGCTTCTTAACTATCTCCATGTTGCAGCCAGGAATTTGCGGAGGAATGGCGTCTATTCCGCTATTAATATCGCAGGTCTGGGATTGGCCCTTGCATGCGTTTTTGTCATTCTCCAGTACCTGAAACAAGAGTTAAGCTATGACCGGTTTCACGAGTTTGCTGATGATATTTATCGAATTACGTGGGAAGATGAAAATCCACAGACTCGCACTCCTCATCCCATGGCGCAAGCGCTGGCGCAAGATTTTCCTGAGGTCAGAAGTGCGGTAAGCATTACATCATTGTGGGGGATAGGCCTTACAAAAGAAACATTTTCTTTTCGTAATCCTGAAAATGATGTGCGGTTTGACGAAAATAATGTGATGGCCGTCGACAGTACATTCTTCGATGTGTTTAGTTTTCCGCTGTTACGGGGTGATCCGAAAACAGTATTAAAAAACCCAGATGGTGTTATAATTTCTGCCTCCATGGCAAAAAAATATTTTGGAGATGCCGATCCGATCGGAAAGGTTCTGGTCGTGAACGATGACCCTGCCACCATAGAGGTTGTAGGAATCTTCAAGGATGTTCCATTGGAATCGCATTTCCATTTCGACTTTTTGGTATCATATGACCGTGAGAAGTCATTTGAGGATCCTGAAAGCCAATACTATACCTGGAATGATTTCGGTCACTATAATTACATCAGGCTACAACCTGGAACAGATGCAAAAGCGCTTGAAAGCAAGCTTGGCAATTGGATACGTAAATACATAGACATTCCGGATGATCTTTATCAGTCAATTGAGGATAAGAAATTCGGATTTAGATTGCAGCCGCTCACTGATATACATCTACACTCTCACCTTCGTTGGGAACTAGAGCCAAACGGCTATATGTCCTACATCTATATGATGATGGCTGCAGCTTTTCTTATTTTGATTATTGCGACCGTGAACTTTATAAACCTGACGACGGCACAATCCGCCGGACGCGCGAAAGAAATTGGAATAAGAAAAGCCTTAGGGGCTTTTCGAAAGCAGATTGCATTTCAATTCACGGGTGAATCATTGCTTGTCAGTTCGCTGGCGATGGTTATAGCGGTGATCTGCGTTGAAGCTGCATCACCATTCTTTACCTTGGCTACTGGCAAACAACTTGAAATCGACTATCTCTTTTTTGCGCTCGCTTTAGTGGGGATGGCGCTAATAACTGGGCTTGCTGCCGGAATCTTCCCTTCGGTCTATCTTGCCTCTATAAACGCCGGTGCCGTTCTCAAAGGAAAGTTTTTACAAAACCCGAAGGGTTCTAGATTTCGTCAGGGTTTCACAGTATTCCAGTTTTTTGCATCGATGACATTAATCGCAAGCAGTGTTATCATTTATGACCAGCTTGAATTCATGAAAAACAAAGAGTTGGGCTTTCAGCAGGAAGAAGTCATTGTCCTACCGGTGAAGGACCTCGATGCAATCAATCGCAGGTTTGAAGAACTTAGGAGTGAACTACTCAGAATTTCGAACGTCAAATCGGTCACTGCTGCCTCCAATATTCCAGGTCGGCCATTCAATCAAAATCCTGTATTTGCGACTCAGCGCCCTGACATGCGTATAGCCGCATCGGAAGCGTTGATCGACTATGACTTCTTTACGGTGCTGGATATTAAATTTAAAGAAGGGCGATCTTTTTCAAAAGAGAATCCCGCTGACAAAGATGCCTTCATTCTGAATGAAACGGCGGCCAAGAATTTATACAACGGCAACGCCATTGGAAAGGACTTTTCCTGGGATTATGATGAGGGCATTGTTCAGGGGACCGTTATCGGTATTGTAAAGGATTTTCATTTTCAATCTTTGCACGAACCTGTGCGTCCCTTGCTGTTCCGGCTGCTGCCACGCTATAACTATGTGCTGATAAAATTGAATACCACCGAGTTTTCAAACACTATTAACGCTATCGAAAATACCTGGAAAAAATTTGACAATCGTTTTGCCTTCGATTTTTCATTTCTATCGGACCATCTTAATCAACAATATCGATTTGAACAAAGCATGGCCGCGGTTCTTGGTGCTTTTTCATTTATTGCAGTCACTATCGCCTGCTTTGGTTTATTGGCCATAGCTTCCCTGATGTTCAGACAAAAAACCAAGGAGGTAAGTATTAGAAAAGTTTTAGGCGCGACCTTGTTGGAAATCATGCTCTTGCTCATAAAAGACTTCACCCGTATTGTAATTATCGCCGTCTTGTTAGCAACTCCAGTCATCTGGTGGATCATGAACAGCTGGCTGGAAAATTTTACTTTCAGAACACCAATTAACCCCCTTATTTTTGTAGGCTCTGGCGCGTTGCTGCTGGTAGTCGCATGGGTGACATTAAGCTACTTACTATGGAGAATTTCATTGGTCAATCCGGCGGAGACACTAAAAAACGAATAAGCTGAAAAGGAGACAGTGTACAGTTTACAGCTGACAGCAGCGCGCAGTACTTCAAATTTTGCAGTCGCTACCGAGGACCGTGGTCTGCGGACCGTGGACTTTTCCTACTTACTTTAGCCTGCTTTCCGGATGCATATAATAAGAAACGCCAACGGGTTCGCCCGATAACTTTTCTTCCAGGCCAACTTTGTCAATAATCAGATAGTCTCGCCGGCTGAGGGATTGCATGGCAAACATTTCTGCCAGGAACCCTGTAACAAAAAGTTGAACTCCGATGACAACAGCAACCAACGCGATATAAAATATAGGTTGCTCCGTAATATCGCGTTTGATTGGAATTTTTGAAATGAATAGTGCATCCAGTTTATCCCAGAAAAGCTTAAGGGTGAAAATAAACCCGATCAAAAAGGACAACGTTCCCAGCGTTCCAAAAAAATGCATGGGTTTTTGCCGGAAGCGGCTTACAAAGGTAATGGACAAAAGGTCCAGGAAGCCATTGATAAATCGTTCCAGTCCAAACTTTGTTCTGCCATATTTCCGTTCATGGTGCTCAACTACTTTTTCGGTGATCTTATTGTAGCCTGCCCATTTTAAAATCACGGGAATGTAGCGGTGCATCTCACCATACACCTGAATGTTCTTCACAACCTGTATCTGATATGCCTTCAATCCGCAATTGAAGTCATGCAATTTAATTCCTGACAACATTCGCGTTATATAATTAAAGAACTTGGAGGGAATCGTCTTGGAGAGGGGATCGTGTCTTTTTTTCTTCCAGCCCGATACCATGTGATAGCCATTCTCGACAATCATTTTATAAAGCGCGGGGATTTCATCAGGACTATCCTGTAAATCGGCATCCATTGTTATTACAACTCTGCCTTGTGCGGCCCGAAAACCAGTTTGCAGCGCCGCAGATTTTCCAAAGTTCCTGTTGAACCTGATTCCCTTAAAATGCCCATCCCATTCGTTGATCTTCTGAATCTTCAGCCACGTATCGTCCTTGCTGCCATCATCAATGAAAATAACTTCATACGAAAAGCCGTGCTCTTGCATAACACGGCTAATCCATTGGCACAGTTCGGGAAGAGAGTCCTCCTCGTCTTTGGCCGGAATTACGATCGTTATTTCCGGATTCATCATCTCATTTAAATGCTCGTTTCAGGATGCGGCTTTTGCGTAAAAATAGTAACAATTAACGCGATAACTACTGTCATAATTACGCCTATGACAAGGCTCATGATCAATATCGCTTCTGCGGAGGTAAACATCTCAACAAATTTCATCGCCATATCGATCTGCTCTGGCGTCTGACCGCTAGCTTCCATATCCTCGATTGCCTTTTCACGAATCGTGGAGATATAGCTTGGATCAATGACCTTGGCGTAAATATAGCCGAAGGCACTCGAAATAACTGCGGAAACGAGACCTAACCAGAAGCCGATGCCGATTCCCTGTCCGTAGGTCATAAAACCATCACCATTTTCTTTGTAGTATTTGTGCGCCAAAAAAAGCACAACCAGCGTAATCAGAGTGCCTCCCCACGGTCCAAATCCTTTTGATACTTGCATGCCCGCTGTTGTCAGAATAAGAAAGTATGCTACCTGTATTACTCCATTGATCACACCGTAGCGAATACCTGCCGAGCGCGTTGTGATTGCAGATGCGGTTACATTTTGTTCCATAAGATTAGGGTTTAGATTGTCGTCTTAATATTACCGATATAATGATGGTGACGAAAAATCCTATGATCGTGCCTTGCACGAAATAGGTTTGCACCAAATCAAAAACATTTGTCGCAGGCAGCTCCTTTAAATTACGTTCATAAACCTCTTTTCCAATGCGATCAATGTCTTCCTGCGGAAAAGATTGCAGATAGACAGCAAGCTGGGCAACATACGAGACAACAAACTCCCTCTCCCAATTTCCAAACAACCATAGAAGGCACGATGTTATCACGGTTGAAACCAGGACCATAGTCAGTCCACCATACATCGCCTGCCAGTAATACAAAATACCCTTACCGTGGTAATCCCTGTATTCCTTAAGCGTGAAGAATGTAAAAATACCAAAAAGCAAGACACGAAAATCAAGAAAAGGTGATGTGAGTAGTGGATGAGGGCCCATGTAATACATGACGACCAGTAACATAAATGCAAGGACGCCCGCGACAAATCCATATCGCGTGGCAATCTTCAATAGCACTTTCATCATGGACACGCCAGGTTACTTACACCTTAAGACTCCTCAATTTTATGTCGCCCATTATTAAATACAGCAGTCGCTTTGCCCAATATTTCTTTACCTAGCCATGGAGAGTTCTTGGACTTTGAAAAATTGCTTTTTTCATCAAAAGTCCAGGCATGATTTGGGTCAAAGAGTGTGAGGTTTGCTTTTGCTTCTGCCTCGATATGCGGAACCTCAAGATTTAAGAGTTTTCGAGGATTGACAGTTACTTTTTCTAAAAGCACATCCCAGTCAACAGACTTAGACAATGCAACCAAATTGGCGGCGAAAGTTTGCAGGTTAATTATGCCCGCGTCCGCCATATCAAATTCCAGGCTTTTGCTTTCGTCCTCGTGCGGTGTGTGACCTGAACAAAGAACATCTATCGTTCCATCCTTTAATGCTTTGACTAGTGCATCTGCATCCACCTTTTCTCTTAACGGTGGATTTACTTTGTAGTTAGTGTCAAAGTTCATGAGTAATCCGTCATCCAGCAAGGGTTGATAAACAGCGATGTCGCAACTCACGGATAATTTCTTTTTTGCCTGCCTTACCATTTCAACTGCCTTGGCTGAAGAAATCCTGGAGAAATGCAGCCTGCCACCTGCATAACCGAGGAGCTCAAGATTTTTTCCAACAGCTATGTCTTCGGCAATGCGAGGCATGCCTTTTAGACCAAGCTTTGTACTATTAACCCCCTCATGCATCTGACCGAACATGTTAAGCCAGATGTCTTCTGGATGATCAATCAGCAGTCCGTTGAATTTTTGTAGATACTGTAGTGATTTCAAAAAAATGTCTGTGTGCCAGATAGGTTTCAAACCATCAGTGAAGGCAATAGCGCCCGCCTCGTGTAAGTCGATCATTTCCGTGAGTTCCTCGCCCTTGTTATTCTTAGTGACCGAGGCTAATGCATAAATTTGAACAAGCCGGCTGTCATTGCCACGTGTAATATAACTCACCTCATTCTTTGTCTGTACTGAAGGTACCGTGTTTGGAAGCACGGCAATTTCGGTGAATCCACCTGCTGCCGCGGCTTTGGCGGCAGAATCCAAATCCTCTTTATGCTCCAGGCCGGGGTCACCCACGGAAGTACCGAGATCGAACCATCCGATGGTAAGTTTCATTCCCTCGGCTTTTATGACGCGATCTGCTGAGTAATTCTTATCACCAATTTCGGCGATGCGCCCGTTGGTGACGAGAATATTCTTTATTTTTTGATGAAAAGGTGATGTACGATCAATGATTTCAGCAGCCTGAATTAAGATTTTCATGTGCTAATGATTTATTAGTAATGTACAAGCGGAACACGGTTTTTGAGCGGACTCTTCGCACCTTGTTTATGATCATTCATCTATTCTATCTAAAGAAACGTATGAGCAAGATTTCCACCAGCAAAAAGAATATGGCCAGCAAAAGCGCATATTTCCATAATGGGGTGCCCAAATATCGCTCCTTTATTTCGTTGCTGAAAGCGTCTTCAGATGCCACGTCAAAAATTGTTACCCGATCTCCGCCACCCAGAAGTCGTTTCATTTCACTACCAGTATACTGGTCCAGGAGCGATTCAGCTTTATCAAGATTGAATGCGAGCAGGCTTATAGTATCACGATTGTCTACTATTTTATAGAATCCCTTGGTCAGTGAGAATTTCGGAAGATCAAAAATTACCTGATCATTCAGCTTTCGCTGCGACGGGACAATTTCCTCTTCTCCGATCCATCGTAGTGGTTCCTCTCCTTCGAGACTGTCGGCCCGAAGGTTAATGAAGCTTTCCCTTAATGTGTAATAGAGTTTAGCCTCATTCTTAACGCTGCTAGACGCTATGCGATACATTACGGGAACGAACAAGGCGTGGTTGAAGAAATCTGTCTGACCTTGTTGCAATGCGGTAGCGACGACGTAAAGTTTACCGCGCTGATCAAATCGAGATAGAAAAGGTTGATCGTTCTTAAACCTCAGTATAGCGGAGCGATCATTTCCCCAGTTCAATACCTTAACGGCACGCGGCATTGCGATCGATACGGATTTTTCTTCAAACACATTCTCAAAAAAAGGATTTGAAAAATCAGGTTTATCAAGTTCCTGTTGGGCAGCAGTTTCCGCAGCGCTTGTTATGGGCAGTTGGAGAAAACCTCTCAGGTTTACAACGTCTGGCATACTGCCTGGAAAAAATATTACAGAACCCGATTCGCTAAGATAGCTTCGCAACGCTGCCCCCAACGGGGCATCTACTGAATTCAGGCCATTTATTACCACGAGGTCAGCCTGTGACAAGAGGCTATAATTGAAGTTGCTTACGACGTACGATTTGAACTCAAAAATTTCCTTGTTTCCAAAAACCTTTTCTACCACCGTCCTGGGTTCAGAACTCCTGATTTCAAGGATACGTATCTTGTCCGTAAAGTTCAGCGCCATATAAAATTCGTTATCGAAGGCAATGGGAAAATCATTGAATGAAAGTTTGCCCTCATTAAGGCCGGAAAGGCTTGTTGAGAGGTCAAAGCTCGTTTCGGCACTCGCTTTGGCAGGTACCGTCACCGACGTGGTCGCTGCCTGAATATTATTGATAGTAAGCCTAATGTTCAGCCGTTCGGCGTCTTTGTCACCGTCATTGCGAATTTTAACATGCAACACATTTTTGCCACCTCCAGCTGCGAATGGATTTTCAAGATGCGCGGTATCTACAAAAACATTGGATTGAGTGCTGAATTGTATTGGAACTAGGTGGAGTTTGGTTGTGCTATCCCACAAAACCATGGGGCCCTGCGTTGATTTTTGCAGGTCGGAGATCCAAAATACTTCTCGGGCTCGCACCGACCTGTCTTGCGCAATTCGGTCTGCGACCTCTTTATACGTACGACTTACCGGCGATAGGCGTACCTGCGTTAGCATATCCAGTATCTCAGGCTTGGTTTTATAGCTGTTTGAAGAGGGGGAAAAATCGTTGGTAATGAGCTTGTATCGGGTGTCTGGGGGAAATAACTCGACGATATTCCTTGTGAACGACATAGCCATCTCCAAACCTTTGCTCTCATCATTTGTCTGTGCAGACATGCTCTGCGAGTTGTCGAGATACAGAACTATGCTCCGGCCATTCCCAAGTTGTTCCACAGCTGGTATAATAGGCTGACAAAATGTGATTATCAGAAAAAATAAAAATAGGAGTCGCGAAAACAGAATAAGATAGTGCTTTAAGCGACGCTTGGCCGTGGTCGCATCTTTCACTTCCCTCAGAAACCGATTATTGGAAAAAAGTACCTGAGTAGTCTTGCGAAAATTGAACAAGTGAATAATGATCGGTATTGCCAGGGCCAACAGTGCCCACAAAAATGACGGGTATAAAAAACTCATTGTGACAAAACTAATTAAAAAATATTGCCAGTGATCCCCCAATTATGCAGTCACAGTCATACTTGCTATGGGCGGCTAGAGCTAATAACGCAGTTGATTAAAAAAAATTCTGGGAAATAATCCAAAAGAAAGCCTGGCTTTGGACAGCCAGGTTTTCCTTATCAGGCGGAAAGCCTTACCTGCGGCCCAGCATTAACATTTCATTGACGTTAATTTCAGTTATATACCGCTTTTCGCCTGAACGCGTCTCATAGGCTCTGTGTATGAGTTTACCTTCGATGGCGACCTCGCTACCTTTTTTCAGATACTGTCCAGCCACATCAGCAAGCCTTCCCCAAATAACAAGATTATGCCACTGCGTGTCCTCAATTTTTTCGCCCTTTAGATTCTTGTAGGTATCTGTGGTGGCTATGGGAAATGTTGCCACTTTTTTTCCGCTTTCGAATTTTCTCACTTCGGGATCTTTGCCCAGGTGACCGATTAATTTGACACTGTTTTTTAAGTTTGCCATAAAACATAGAATTTAAGAGTTTAACATACTGTTTCGCTTTTGACCCGGTCGTCGGGTGGAATGGCGAATCGATGTGTCAAAGGTGATAGGTCTAAATGGCCTTATTCGTATGTTAAGCGCTTACTTTCGACTATATTCGTTTGTTGTCGTTTGTAAACGAATCGTTATATGCCATTCAAACAAGAAAAAAGCTGCGAAGAATGCGGCAAAGCAATATTCGGACGCATAGACAAAAGGTTTTGCTCTGACCAATGTCGAAACTCCTTTAATAACCGGCTGAACAGTGATATCACGAACTATATTCGTAATGTCAATAACGCCCTTCGAAAAAACAGGCGGATACTGGCGGAGCTGAATCCTGAGGGAAAGATCAGAATAAGCAGAGAAAAATTGATCGCTAAAGGTTTCGACTTCACTTGTTACACCGGCACCTACACGACGAAAGAAGGGTCGCAGTACTTTTATTGTTATGATCAAGGGTATTTGCCCATAGAAAGGGGATACTATTTGTTGGTAGTCAAGAAAGAATTCTAGAAGACAACGGTATGGCCACTTTAAGGGACTTTCGAATCCCCATAACTGGAGGCTATACGCTATTTCCGTCGCAAGAGTAGGGCCGTACCACCCTATCCATACCCCCAAAGTGATATTATATGATAGAAAGAGGCAACAATGCTTGCATTCTAATGTTGATCATAATAAATTGTTATATAATATCCTCGCTAGTTGTTCAGCCCGCATAGCTGGAGCTCCGATAAATCCGATCCAGACCTTTGTAACTGAGCAAAATCGAAGCTTGCCTTATGATGAAAGATGGATTTGACCCAACCCTGGCCTCCTGGCTTCTGTTCCCGGAGAGGCTGCGTTATATTGATCCCGTTGGAACAAACAATATGCTCAAACATGAATTATGTCGTAAAAATATTGGAGCAATTAAATCTATTAACCAAAAACAAATCTGAACCTTTACATCTTTAAACCTATGGCTAAAACAACTAAACAAACAAAACTAAAACTTATTCCAGGTGAAACATGGAAGGAGTTGAAGCTGAAGAAAGGAACAACTACAAAGCGTTATTCCGTGTCCGATAAGGGGCGGATTGTAAGTTTCAAAACAAAATTAGAAGACGGCTACGTGCTTAAGCCAAGACTTACACAAGGCTATCCCAGCATAACGATTGGCAGAGAAGAAACGAGGCAAAACTATTATATACATCGGCTAGTAGCCGAATATTTTTGCAAGCAGCCTAACTCTAGCCATAATTTTGTGATACACGTAGATCACAAAAAAGAAAATAACAAGGCATCAAACCTGAAGTGGGTTAAACACGATGATCAGATTCAGCATGCATTGAAAGACCCTAACGTCATTGTTCGCATGAATCCTGATGAGGGTCCAAAATTAACCGCAAGCAAAGTAAAGCAAATTAAAGTTGCGCTATTCAAATCGAAAAAGCAGCCCACCTTGAAAGCACTCGCAAAGAAGTTCAGGGTTTCAGATATGCAAATCCACCGGATAAAAACGGGTGAAAACTGGAGCCACGTAAAAGTGTAAAAAAAGCCCCTTTCCAGGGGCTCTTTCTTTTCTAATCCTCGCTGGTGTTGATCTTCTTATGATAGCCATTAGCGAGGGCGTTAAAGGGCAATGTTATTACCAGTTCATTACCCTCCACTGCAGAGTTAATTTTACTAATTTCAATAAAATAAGGCAGCTGACGGTTATATATTGTGTAGGGCAACCGTATGTCCTTCCCTGCGGAAGTGATATTCACTGCATAATATACAAACAATATATTGTTATTGATCTCTACTTCAATCAACTCCGGTTCAATGCTTGGTACCCTGACGCGTATTTCTCGGGCTTGCTCATGCTGTCTTAACTTAACCTGAGGCTCGGTGATACCTCCGTGCAATGTATTCAAAACATCCACGGAAGTCAGAATGTCAAATCTATTTTCCATGTTTATCTCTCCTTTTTTATACAATTGCCGACAACGACTATACCAATAATTGCTGTTGCAAAAATGCTAAAAAAATCAGGCCATAATGTCACTAAAAGGGCCCTTCAAGACTCTAATACATGACAAAAATTAAGTGTTTTTAACCCGATCTATTTTTCGAGGATAGAAATGGGGAAATCGTTCCCAGTAATGTATCCGGTAGGGTATTGCGCTTGGCCACCGTACTGCTTGGTGAGTTCTGGTACGCGCTCTTCCATATAAAATTTCAACTCATTCACGGTTATTTTCCGGTCACCGTTGTCAGCCTTACCATCCAAAGCTTCCAACAGTGCGTAGGTAAACACACCATGTTTAAGAGCTTCAAATTCTGTTGCAAGTTGCTTTGTACCGCTGGAGGCAATCATGACAACTCCTGAGCTACGGGCCAATTGCACCATAGCTTTTTCGTCTGTGGCAACGCCACGGGTGCTGAATGATTTCACTGCTCCACCGGAATGACAAGCATCCATCAAAATGATTTGCTTCTGTGATTTTATTTGCGTGAGAAACCCTTTGATATCGGTTGCAGAGATACCCCGTGCATGTAGCTGTGCCGGATCACCATAAAGTTTTGTAATGTCGGTCGGAACAAGGTAATACTCATCGTGATTTTCTTCATCAAGGGTACCATGACCAGCATAATAAAACATAAAGACATCTTCAGGCTTAGCCCGGGCGATCATCGCCTTAAATCCTGAAATGATATTCTCCTTAGTAGCCTCCTCATCATAAATCTCGACGCGATTTACGCCCTTAAAGATGACCTTGCTTCTTTCATTCACTTTCTCGACAAAAGACAGGGCATCCGGCTGCGCATAGTTCAGATTGTAGGCAGAGTTTTTATACTCGTTGATCCCGACAGCCAAAATATGCAGCGTTGACGTCGCAATGGCTTCGCCAGTATACTCTATCACCAGTTCATCAGAACGGGATTCTATTTTTTGAAAGTTCATCACTTTAACCTTGAATTCGTTGGTCTCGTTGACCATTTCAACCGCATAGGTTTTAGATCTCTTTTGGCCTTCGCCTGACGTCTTTACATCTTTATCACTGATGATAAGTTTATCATTTTGATAAATGTTAACCTCCTTTACGCCGCCACCACCGTCATAGAAGTCTACCGTCAGCGGAATGGTGCGGGCCTGAGTAAAATATTTTCCCTGATCATACTTCAGGATGTCTGTGACGCGAGTGGTTACGGTGATATCAAAGAACCCCACAGACGGCCGATGTAGTTTGCTAAGGTCAAAGATGCGTTCGCCAGACTCCAGAAGAATGTCCTCCACGCGTTTACCCTGCTTGAAGCTATTACTGACTTCATTAGGCCGGTATAAGATCTCAAAATATTGTTCAGCGGAATAAAAGTCGGCGAGCTTATGGATACCTCTGTTAATATGCCACCCAAAATACTGACCTCCTAAAGAAGAGCATGAAAAATAACCGCGAGGAGTCCAACAGATCCACTCGCCATCCTCGGTAAGAAAGAGGGTGGCAAAAGGAATTACCTGCTCTCCCAGAGTCCTGAAAACCTCCTCGATATTCTTATACGTCTTGTCGCCGGAACTTCTTAAAAAAGAAATAACGTCCAACCATGCTTTCTTGGTTGGTTCCTCAGTGAGAGAATCGATAGGTAACGAACTGAAGAATGCTGCCCAGTCTTCGCCTTCGAAAGTCTGCCTCAGGCTGGGCGCAAAGCCCGTCTCAGACAATTTCCATAGAATGATAGACTGGTCCTCGCCCCCGGAGGCTAGATACCTTCCATCGGCGCTTACCGTTATCGATCTCACCGCACCATAGTGACCAATAAATTCCTTACTTAAATATCCGTTTCGGTCGAACATCTTCAAAGAAAAATCGCTCGCTACGATTACGCTTCCATCAGCGAGAGCCTGGTAATCCAGGATGCGGCCATCCTGATTTTCGTCCGTCTGGATTTTCTTACCTTTCGGTAAGTCGAGGGTGTTAGGGCCGGTAAGTGAAACACCCTTATTCAACTCCTTTGGGCTGGTTATGCTGCCGGGATTCCGGTTCAGAATCAGCGACTCAAAATCGAAGCTAGCTTTGTACGTTGGCTTCATATCCTTGGATCGTTCAAAGGCAATGAACAGTTCCATACCAGTTCCAAAAGCCAGATCCGTGATCGCATTCCCCTTTCCCTTGATCTTTCTAACGGCGAGGCCATTGATGGGATTCCACAATATAATCTCATTGTTAATGCCTCCTGCCGATGCCACGATATAATTTCCTTTTAACGAGGGAGCAAAGGAAGCACTGAAAACTGTATTGTCGTGACCCGTAAAATCTGCGAATTTGTTGCCCTGCGGAATACCCCAACTTGTTCCCTTGCCAAGTACATCAAGGCCAACCATAATTTTGGAATCAGCGGAAAATGCAATCGCATTTATAGGATTAACGAGGTTTTCAAACTCCTTCACCACACTTCCATCCGGTTTCCATAGGATTAGCTCATTTTCGTAACTGCTGCTTGCCAGGTAAGCACCATCATGTGCATAAACAACTTTATCCACATGACCTTTATGCTTCTTAAATACTCTCGGCGTAAACTTAGTCATTGCCTTGTCGAGACCAGCGAGTCCGTATATTAAGATATCGTTGCTCTCGTGTACAACGGCCAGGTCTTGTGTCGCATTATTAAAGGCGACGCAAGAAACCGGTGAAGGAATCGGAATTGAAGCAATAACGGATAGTTTAGGCGCAGACTCAACTTTCCAGATCTTGACTACCTTATCGGCACTTCCACTTGCCAGAAACTTTCCTGAACCGCTAAAACTTAGTGTATTAATAACATCGGAATGACCGATTCCAACACTTACCTGAATCCCCTTTTCGAGGTCGATAATTATAATGTAATTCTCTGCTTCTGCTGCTACCTGGTAGCCGGCAACCGCCAGCAACTTGCCATCAGGAGAAAGCGCAGCGGCATAAAACATTCCTTCCGGACCGTCTCCGATCTGGGATTCAAATTTTTTTATCATCTCTCCGGTCTCAGCGCTCCAGATACGAATAGTCTTATCCTCTGAAACTGAAATTATTTGATGACCATTAGGCGTGAACAGGACTTTGTGAATTTTGGCTGAGTGTCCCTGGGAATTGACGACAATTCTCGGCACCTGTGCGCTTGCATATGTTGTTGCAAGAACATACAGAAAGCACAAATGAACTGTCTGGCTAAGCGTGCGCATAGAAGTAGATAGCAAAAGGATCTATTCGTTTTATATATCAATCACTGATTTGGCACGCGACCGCGGAATTTTGTTACTCGTTATTTTGTTTCCTCCAAAAACCCCGGGTTTCGGTGTCATTTTGATGATCGGCGTACCAGAAAAGCAAACTAAAAAACAATATTAAAGTGCTGAAAACAATAAACATTTTAAAGGGTGGTTGTTTAACAAATGTAGACTAAACCCACCCGTGGTGTTGATAACTATTTTCCACATTGGGTACGGAAGTAATATCGCCGGGAGTTTTGAAAGATTTTAGACTGCTTGCCGTTTGAATAAATACATCTATAAACTTAACCTAATCCCTTATATTTAATTGTAGTAATTGAAAAACAGTGATTTATGACAGATAAGAAAGTGTTGTTGTTCGTTATACTTTTAATGACCACCTGCTTCATACCCGGCTTCGGACAGTCGAATGAAGTTCAACTACTCGATAGCGGGATTGCCCGGGATTGGTTCTTGCGTGACCCCGCAACTGAAAAATTACAGGGAACGAGCACGGAAAAAACATATGAGACGCTGCTGAAGGGAAAACCGTCTAAAAAAGTTAGGGTAGCGGTCATTGACTCAGGAATAGACGTTGACCACGAGGATCTAAAAGGGATCATATGGACAAATGAGAACGAGATCAAAGGAAACGGACTTGATGATGACAAGAACGGTTATATCGACGATATTCATGGCTGGAATTTTATTGGCGGAAAGGACGGATCGGTCAACAAAGATACGTATGAGCTGACACGTGAATATGTGCGCCTTAAACCGTTGTACGACTCGATAGATGAAAAGAAGATAAAGAAAAAGAATAAGGCAGAATACGCATTGTGGAAAATCGTGAAGGCGGAATTTGAGAAGGAAGTGGAGAGCAATAAACAACAATACGAGCTTTTCAGCCAGCAATATGATCTGTACACAAATGCACTGCAGACGCTGAGCTATTGTGATAGCATCGTTAGTGCCAGACACGGAGTTGATTCCCTTTCCAAATCCTCTCTCTCTGCGATCACGACAACAAATGATACTGTACGGTTTGCGAAGGAAACGTTATTAAAAGTATTGGAGAATGTTGAAGGAGACATTTTGGTCTCGGAGTTCCTGGAAGAACTGAGAGTCTATCTGACACAACTGAATGAAGGCGTAGAGCATTTTAAGGATGCTGTTGAGTTCGGATACAACCCAGAATACAACTCTAGAACCATTGTTGGTGATAACGTAAACGACCCCTACGAAAAAAACTATGGAAATAATGATGTCAAAGGTGGCGATGCAAAGCACGGTACGCACGTGGCTGGAATTATCGGGGCTAACCGAAAGAACGGCATCGGTATAAAGGGAATTGCTGATAACGTTGAAATTATTGCGGTAAGAGTGGTGCCACCTAACGGTGACGAACGCGATAAGGACATAGCGAACGGAATTATATATGCTGTGGATAACGGAGCTCAAATCATCAATATGAGTTTTGGGAAGGATTACTCACCTCAAAAAGAAGCCGTCGACAAGGCGGTAAAATATGCTGAAGAGAAGGGCGTCATATTGATGCATGGTTCAGGTAATGACGGTGAGAATCTGGACAGTACTTCACAGTTCCCTACGCGATTTTACAAGAATAAGAAGGCAATGCGTACATGGATGGAGATTGGCGCTTCGTCGTGGGAAAGTGACAGCAGCATGGTAGCTTCATTTTCAAACTACGGCAAGAAAAGCGTCGACCTGTTCGCGCCAGGAGTCGAAATCTATTCATCAATCCCCAATAATGAATATGAAGGCCTCCAGGGCACCAGCATGGCATGTCCGATCGTAAGCGGTATTGCCGCTTTGGTTTGGTCTTACTATCCTGACCTAAGCGCCGAGCAAGTAAAAGATATCCTGAACCAGTCGTCCCGGAAATTTGATGGGCTGAAGGTTAACCAGCCAGGGAGTGGTGAAGAGGTTCCCTTCAGCCAGTTAAGCATTACAGGTGGAATGGTGAATGCTTACGAAGCTGTACGGCTCGCGGAAAGTTATCAAAAACAGCCTCAGAAAAAATAACGTACACAAAACGTCGGAACTGAAACACGAAAGTGTCCAAGAGCCCTTCTTGGACATTCTTTTTACCTTAATCCTGCAAAATACCGCAATGCAAGGGATAAATAGACTTTATAATTACCGATCCGTCTACCCCGTTTGAGTGTAACCTTGATGTTGCGCAACCCAACGGCCCTTTTATACGCGCACAAAAATCAGCCTTAAAGCGTGTTATTTAAGATATAACATCGATGTAGCTTTTCCTGTCCAAGAGGCGAGCTACATGACAACGATCCTTCGGTTCAACCTTTGCATCCTTCTACTATGCATTGGCTTTTACATTCGGGCGGCCGAAATCAAGGCGGGATTTTTTCTTCCCGACGATGTTGCAGAAGTGACGTTCAAATTTAAAAGCATACACAGTCTTATTGTATTACCGGTCATTATCAATGATTCAGTGAGAGTGAACCTCATACTCGATACAGGATGCAGAAACCTGGTGTTGTTTGGAAAAAGATTTCAGAAGCTTTTGAAAGTGCAAACTGACAAGAACGTTCAATTCTCAGGCCTTGGCAATGGCAATCCGATTAATGGGAAACTATCCCTGAATAATAAGGTAACCATAAACACAGTTATCGGCGAAAAAATACCAGTAGTTATTGTACCCCACCAAAACCTTTTCTCTACATATCCGAATGTCCACGGAGTGATCGGGTACGACATCTTTATAAAATTTGAAATTGAACTTGATCCACAGCAACAATTGATAACGTTTAGACCGGCGGCTACCGCCCAACTCTCTCCTGAGTACGAAAAAATTCTATTGCGCATCGAGGACTCGCGGCCGATCGTTAGTTCTGAGGTATTTCTGCCTGATAGTGATGGACAGGCATGCGACCTGATGCTTGACACTGGTTCGTCGTTGGGGCTATTGGTGAAAACCTCTGATCTTAAGAAATTTCCAAAGGAAAAAAATCACACTGTTCTGGGAAGAGGTTTCAACGGAGACGTCATTGGTTTAAAGACAGCCGCTACCAAGGTGGTTCTGAACACTTTCGAAATCATTGCGATACCGGCGGGCATTACATACTCTGCATGGCACAATTATGCTTCCGTAGGTATGGATGTCATGAAGGACTATAGGGTGGTTCTGAATTACTGCAAGGCTTATGCGGGCCTCAAAAAAATATTATAACTTTTTCTCCGGGACTACAGCCGACTTTTTTCTGATTTTCATATTTAAAATCTCTACGCCCAACGCGAACGCCATAGAGAAGTAAATATAGCCCTTCGGCACATGTACGTGCAGCCCCTCAATCACCAACACCATGCCGATCATAAGTAAAAATGAAATTGCCAGGATTTTCATCGCAGGATGAGCATTGATGAATGTGCTGATCTTCCGCGCAAAAATCAACATGACACCGAGCGATATCACAATTGCGATTACGATAATCGCTACGTTCTCAACAAGACCAACGGCAGTTAAAATAGAATCAAGGGAAAATACTACGTCCAGTAAGACAATTTGAATAAGCGCGGCGCGAAATGTCGTGACTTTTATCTCCTTTTCTTCATGCTGGCCTTCCAGCTTGGCATGCATTTCGGAAGTGCTTTTAGCGAGGAGAAATAAGCCACCCACGATCAGTATCAGGTCGCGATAGCTTAGCGAAAAGTCCTTTATTGTAAAAATCGTCGCTGTCAATCCAATAATCCAGTTAATAGCTAATAACAACAAGATGCGGACAACCAAAGCGAGTATTATACCTATGGTCCTGGCTTTGTTCTGCTGCGTGTGCGGAAGGCGACCGCTTACTATAGAGATAAAGACTATGTTGTCAATTCCCAATACAATTTCCAAAAAGGTTAGAGTGAGCAGGCTTACTAATCCTTCCGCTGAGAGTATCTCCATGTTTATTTATTTTGTTCCTGAGCTTTCTTTTGTTTTTTGAAATAACCGCGAAACAAAAAATTGTGTCGCATGGCTTCCATGTTTTGATCGAGTTTGGCAGAGGCAGACTGCGCGTTATTCAATGTTGTCCTTAATTTGCTGGCAAATGTACTATCGGCAAGCAGAACGCCGATCGCGTTGTTTTCATCATTGAATTTTGCTACGACCTCCTTCAAATCCTCCGACATCACCTTTGCATTAACACCTGCTTCTGCAACATTCTTCAAAGCATCGCTGAAGGTAGCTGCGTAACTAGAGTCTTTAATCAGTTTCGTAACAAGACCCTGTCCTTCACTTATTTCGGAGACCAGAGTCTTCAGGTCAATTGTTGCCTGATTGGTATTTTGGCTTGCCAACCTCAGGGAATTTATAGTCTCTCTCAAATCATTTGACAACGCTCCTTCGTGTAGAAGTTCACCCACAATTCCCTGACCCTTGTTGATTTTACCAGTAATCAGTTTCAAATCGTCTGTCAATGACCTGGTATTGGATCCAACATCCTTGGCAATATTTATTAGATCCTGAGTATCCGTTGGGGAAAGGGAATTAATCGTGTCGTTGTCATGGATGGATTCCTGCGCCGTGCCCGGCCGTACTACAACTATCTTATTCCCAACAAGCCCATCAGAACCAATAAAAGCAGTGGCATCTTTTTTAATAAAGTCGTTCTGTTTGTCTTTTAAGGAAAGGCTAACGACCACTTTACCTTCCGAGATAATGGTTACATTTTTCACCGTACCAATCTTGACGCCTGATAGCCAGACATTATCTCCCTCTGTCAGACCCTCAACATTCCTAAAGATTGCTGACACTGTAAATGTTTTATTGAATACATTCCTTTCACTGCCAATATAGAATACAGAAATAAGGAATAGGGCGATACCGGTCATTACGAAAATACCTAATCTAATATTCTGTTTAAGCTCCCTGGTTTCCATAATCAAATTGTTAGTAAATGAAAAACTCTTTTAACTCCGGATCTTCACTTTTCTTAAGCTCCTCAAATGTTCCTTCCATTTTGTTGTATCCTCCAAACAATGCGATGATCCGATCAGACGTGTGGCGGGCGCAACTTATATCATGCGTAATTATTATCGATGCCGTATTGTATTTATCCCTCACTTCCATAATTAAGTCATTAATTTCTCCGGACGTAACTGGATCCAGCCCGGCCGTGGGCTCGTCATATAGCATGATCTTAGGTTTCAGTATTAATGTACGCGCGATACCAACACGTTTTTTCATTCCTCCGGAGAGTTCTGCCGGTGTTTGGTTAACAGCCTTTTCAAGTCCCACATCCCTTAATGCGTCCATCACGAGCCTTTCCAATTCCTTTCGATCGAATATTCCGCGGTTTCTTTTCAGGGGGAATTCTAAATTTTCTCTTACGGTCATCGAGTCGTAAAGTGCACTACCTTGAAATGAAAAACCAACTTGTTGCCTCAAATCGTTTAGCTCATTTCGGTTCAAATTCGGTACATCGTAGCCCAGCACGTTAATTTCTCCGGCATCCGGTTTTAAGAGGCCAACCATGCATTTAATCAGCACCGATTTACCGGATCCTGATCTTCCCAGAATAACCAGGTTTTCACGATCGTACAAGTCAAGGTTTAGATTGCGCAGCACTTTCACCTCACCGAAACTTTTTTTTAAATTACGGACGTGTACCACTTTTTCACCGGTTGCAACAGATCCACCGTCATCAGAAGATGTTTTAGTCGTAATCATCTGAAAAGATTTATAACCTGCAGGGTAACAAGGTCGAGTACGAAAATTGAGATCATCGAAACAACGACTGCTATATTGGCGGCCTTACCTACTCCGGTTGTTCCTTTATCCGAATGGTAACCTGCATAGCATCCGATAATGCCGATTGCAAATCCGAAGAATGCAGACTTTATTATTGACGAGAATATGTCCAAATAGGTGACGGACTCCGCGACTTCATTGAAAAACAAGAGAAAGCTGGAATTATTGATTGAGTTCACCATAAAAAATGAACCCATCAACCCGACAACATCCGTATATACCACCAAAATTGGAACCATCAACGTAGTGGCTACAACGCGACTCACTACCAAATAGGCAAAGGGCCGCGTCCCCGACACCTCCATGGCATCAATTTGTTCAGAAACCTGCATGCTTCCCAACTCGGCCCCAATATTGGAGCCTAGCTTACCGGCACATATTAACCCAGTTATTAGAGGCCCTAACGATCTGACGACTGCCTGTGACACTAGAGATGGGAGCCATGACTCTGCTCCAAACGAGGCGAGCGAAGGTCTGGACTGCTTTGTGAATACAATTCCAGCAATGAAAGCCGTAAACGTGATGAGAAACCATGACTTATTGCCCATCGCGAAACATTGCCGCATTATTTCCCTTCCTTCGTAAGGCGGAAACAAAGCCTCCTTAAAAAATCGAGCCGTGAATTTGTAAATTTCCGCAACGCTTAGAAGAATGCTTTTGAGGTTCATTTAACATCTGAATTTCCATACGCTTAAAGGAAATTGCGTGCCATCTGAGCAGAGTACCTTCTGCCAGCGAAAACCAGCATTTATTTTACGAATTAGAGGTAGTATGTGGAAATGTCTACACACTTTCTTTACGGACATTATTCTACGGTTTGACCCTTGGCGATTTGCTCTTGCGCGAATGAACCGTGGTTGCTTCATCCAGTGAATGGGAGCTGTGCAGGTCATTTTCCTTTTCAGCCAGTTTGGACAACTTAACGTAGAATTTCTTTAGCACCATCAATTCATCTTCCGTTAAATCTTCGATGTCAATGAGTCGGTTGCTAGCCAACTCCTGACACGCAATTAATTCATTCAGCTTTAGTTGCAGTGCCAGTGTGTCCTTGTTCTGGGATTGTTGAATAATGAATACCATCAGGAAGGTAATGATGGTAGTACCGGTGTTAATGACGAGTTGCCAGGTGTCCGAGAAACCAAACAAGGGTCCAGAGATTGCCCAGATAACAATTAGTGCAAACGCAAGGATGGTTGCGGCAGGGCGTCCTGCGGCTCGAGTTACCGCTCCCGCAATTCGATCGAAGATGTGCGCCTCGCTGTGCGGAATCCTTCTCGTAATATTCTGATCTCCAGCTGGCCCGCTGGAACCTTTACCATTCTTTTTCATAGTATGAACTTTTGGTAAAGGGAATGCAATAACTATGCGGGAAAGCCAGACAGACTCTTATATTCGCTTCAGTATTTTCATCAGTACTTTCTCTTCCTGTGTGAGGTCGCTATGATCGTCGGGCCTCTCTATTGCATCGAGCTCGTTTAGGTACCTTTGTAAATTGTCCTCTTCATACAACTTGATGATCTCCGGATGTACATAGTACTTCTTGCATATTGTTCGTGTATTGCCCAATTTCGAACTCACCTCATCTAATGCTGAAACAACATTTCGTTTTTTTTCCGCCTGAGTTTCAGCTTTTCCCAACGCCTTAAAAGAGCTTAGAATGGAAAGTGTGCCCGCCCAAGTGCGGAAGTCCTTCGCCGAAAAGTCCTTTCCAGTAGCCTCCCTGATATAATTGTTTATCATTCCGGAGTCGATTGTGCATCTAACACCATTTTCATCAATATATTGAAAGAGTTCCTTTCCCGGTATGTCTTTGCACGCCTGAACAATTTTGGCAAGCCGTTTATTTTTTAAGGTAACCGAATGATACACGCCTTTCTTGCCCTTAAAAGAAAATTTCAAAGTTGCTCCGTTGATATCAACATGACCATCTTTCAACGTCGTAAGCCCGTATGATCCATAGAGCTTTTCATACTCGCTATTTCCAATCCTTATAAACGTGCGCTCCATCAGGCTCACTACCGTCGCCAGAACTTTCTCCTTAGACAAATTAGAGTGTGAAATATCATCCTCCATTTTTTTCCTCATCTGCGGGAGAACTTTTCCAAACTCGTAAAGCCTGTGGAATTTCGTTTGATTGCGCACCGCATTCCAGTTCGGATGATACTTGTACTGTTTACGGTTCTTTATGTCATATCCAGTAACCTGAATGTGGCCATTCAGATTGGGGCAGATCCAGACTCTTGTCCACGCCGGAGGGATGACAAGTTTCTTGATCCTCAGTAAAACGTCTTTGTCTTTTACAGGCACACCGTTGTAGGTGTAACGAAAGCCAGTGCCTTGCTTCTCCCGAAGTATTCCGGGGCTTCCATCGGTCACGTACTCCAGGCTGGCGATAGCAGCCGTGCGCTTATAATTCCGATGCATTCTGATCGACTCGATTCGGGTTATATGCACAGATAGTACGGTATGATGTTAATACTTAATACTTAATATTAAGATTATTATTGAATGATACCAAAAGAGTAAAAAGCGTAGTCGCCAGAGTGAAGCATGAAGAGATAACCATAATCCAGTCATTGTTAAGATAACTGTAACATAACCGGTTAAATGTGACAACAGGAAATTCTGGCTTCATCCGGTCTGTGACCAACCTGTGGGATACCGATTTAATTGCGGGAAACATGGCTAGGGGCGTTAACAATTATTTTTTAGAGTATTAATCTTTCGCTATTTTTTTGATTTCTGGATATCTTCTACCTCACGTATGAAATTGTTAACTTTTACATCGGCATAAGGTCCGTATGCATCCACCAGGATTCCCTTTCGCCCATCATTAGTTTCAATCCAATAGAGGATCGCATTATCCTGCGGATCCGAATAACCCTCAAACCGATGAAAGTTAGGGATGTGAACTTGTGAGGGTGAATAATATTTACCACCCATTTCATCGGTAAGGCCGCGAGCGGTTATCTTAAAGTTTTCCGTATATCCATGTTGCAATGCTTTATTGATTTTCTCCGTTAACGTCGGCATCTTTTCCGTGGAATCGAATTCATCTCTATCGTTTACGCTCGTTTTCATAATTCATTTTTCCCTACATGGTTTAAAAATCTTGCCAAACACAAAAACATCTACTTTTTACCCAAAAAACGTGTGTAATTGTAGAATCGCAGCCACAACTTTTCAAGTTTGATGCAATTCTCTACAAATTGACAGGAACATATTGATCCGCAGGTCCGCTCAACTCTTTTGGTGAGTTCATGATTTGCACAAAAATTCGGGTTGATAAAAAACAAAAAGAGGCTGTCTCAAAAGACAGCCTCTTTTTTAAAAATTCTAAGACAATTAAACTTCCTCCTCATCCACTTCACAGGCGAGTTGATTAATTTTTTCCGCGAGCTCTGTAAGTTTGACATCTGTTTGCGCTTCCTCATCCTTAATCTCTTCCAGTATCTCTGCACACTGGGTCATCCCTAACACGTTTGCCATAGTTCTCAGCGTTCCATACGCAGAAATCTCGTAGTGTTCAACCTTTTGAGCTGCTCCGATCAGGGCAGCATCTCTCGGATGACCCTCATCGTGTTCCTCAATTTGTTGTTCTCCTTCCTTAATCAATCCTTCCATGGCTTCACACTTCTTAGCAACTGCTTTTTTGCCCAGCAATTCAAAGCACTTTTCAAGTTTACCGACTTGCATTTCGGTTTCTTCGAGATGGTTGTCAAAGGCATCCTTCAATTCCTCATTATATGCGGCCTTAGACATTTTGGCCAGAGCCTTCGTGAGATGTTTTTCTGCCCAATAAATATCCTTTAAAGTTTCTTCGAAAATATTTTCCAAGGTTTCCTTGGTGCTCTTCGAACGGCTTCTGGTCGCATGCGACCCGTTAGTTTTCGGGGATTGTGCTTTAGTCTTCATATCTTTTTTTTTAGAGTTGATGATTAATTAACGTAAGGAATAAGATCCTACGGCTAAAAACATACCAGTGCCAAATGACACCTAAATCAAAAAATATTTAATTGCTCTGAGGTGGATATTCTACAAATGAGAACGTCAGTACCCATCACGCATTGACTATTTCACCACCATTGGGATGCAGTACCTGTCCAGTAATATACGACGCATCATCACTTCCGAGAAAAACATAGGCATAGGCAATTTCAACGGGGTTAGCTGCTCGTTTCAAAGGAGTATCGGAACCAAACGTGGATACTTCTTTAGGACTAAACGTCGTTGGAATCAAGGGCGTCCATACAGGACCGGGGGCAACACCATTGACGCGGATACCCTTGTCAGCAAAGTAGGCCGCCAGCGAACGAACCATCGATACAATTGCACCTTTTGTTGATGCGTAGTCAATCAGATGGGAACTGCCTCGGTAAGCTGTAACGGATGTCGTATTTATAATTGAAGCGCCCTTGCGCATAAATTGCTCTGCTGCCTTGATCATATAAAGCTGAGAGAAGACGTTTACTTCGAAGGTTCGAATCAACTGTCGCGCTGTTATATTACTCAATTTTTTCTGAGGAGTTTGAACCGCGGCATTGTTGATTAAAATATCGATTCGTCCCCATGTGTTTACTACTGCGCTAATTATTTTTTTGCAATGTTGTTCGTTGCTGATATCACCGGGTATTAACATACAAGTGCCGCCTAGCTCCTTAATTCTCTTTGCTGTCTCTCTCGCATCGCGATGATCCTTGTGATATGCGATGCATACTTCTGCACCTTCCTTAACGAAAGCGATAGCAACTGACCTTCCGATACCACTATCACCGCCAGTAATTAGCGCTACCTTTCCTTCCAAGCGCAAATATTTTTTTTCTTTTTCATATACAGGCTCAGGTCTCATCCGTGCTTCCTTTCCCTGGCCTCCACGAACGACTTGAGAGGGTCTTATTTTTCTCTTCGGACTTGACTTCTGCATATTCTGTTACAGGGTTAATCTGCCATGCTCCCCGATAGAAGGCTGAGAGCCTGTTACAGCTGATGCAAGCATTTTTATATACGTCAGCACTTTACTGTCGTCATTTGTCCAATATTCTACGCTCATAGGGTGCATTACCAATAGTGCGAGGGCAGGATCCTTGAGGCCTTGGGGGAACCATGCTTTGACAAAAGGATTAAACAATTCCTTCATTCGATGCTGATCTTCTACTATCTGCGCTATGCCTTCCAAACTCAGATAAATACTATCGCTTTCGTTAAGATAGATCAATTGTACGGTAGGGTTTCGTTGAATTTCCTCTGCCTTCCAGGACGCTTTGGAGGTAAAAAACCAAATTTTCCCGTCATCATCTATATCCACATGCGACATCGGACGGAATCGCATAGACCCATCCTCTAATGTGCCCAACATACCGACCCTTGAGCGGCTAACCAACTCCTTTATTTTTTCCACCTGACTATGTTCCATATCAACTGCTTTTTATTATCTCCTAAATTTGAAATATTCCAGGAATTTATTCGGTCTTCCGGCAATTGCATCCGACAATATTTCCATACCCATGATGCTAAACGTTATGCCATTCCCTCCAAAACCCAACATAAAATAGCTTTTGGGAAGATCGGGATGACCTCCGATATACGGAAGGCTATCTTTCGTGGAACCAAACGTTCCAGCCCAGCTAAAGTCCGCCACAAAGTCAAAACCAGGCAGGGTCTTGTTCAGTTTACGCACGAGTTCTAATTCTTTCTTTTCGATGAGTTTATCTCGCCTTTCAGGGTTTTGAAAATCCTCATCTTCACCTCCTATTAACAGCCTGTTATCCGACGTAGTTCTGAAATAAAAATATGGATCCTGCGTATTCCAGAAGACTGTTTGCGTTAGACCTTCCGGAAGGGTCGCGAAAGGTTCACTGATGCACGCATAGGTACTTATCAAATCGCCTATTTCGGTACCATTATCCAGTAGTTCGTGTGTTTCGTATCCAGTTGCATATACGACGCAGCTGCATTCTATCTTGGCCGATGTATCAGCAATAACCACATTCATATCTTTCTTATACTTGACCGACTTCAATTGCACATGATCATAAACTCTCAGTCCAAGGTTTTTAATGGCAAAATCCATCAAAAAATGTGTCAATTGATAAGCATCCATACTCGCCGCTGTTTCCGATAATATTCCCCCCTCGCATACAACACCATACCTGGAATTGATTTGATCCTTCGTCAGCCACTTTACCTTGATTCCCGCCTGCTCGCGACATTCAAATTCGCACCTAATCGCCCGGGCGTCCTGAACAGAGTAAGCGAAGTGTAAACTCTCCTTATAACTAAACCCGCAACGTGTATTCAAATTGTCTAAGATATTCGCGAGCTTATTGATAGCGTCAACGCCACCCCTGTATACATCCGTTGCTGCCTTTTTTCCAATCATATCGGTCAATCTGTACAACGGTACGTCTAGTTCGTACTGCAACATCGAAGTAGTGGCGCACGTACTACCCATTCCGATATCCCGCTTGTCTATAACAACTGTCTGATAACCTTCGGATGAAAACTGGTATGCCATCAAGGCCCCCGTGATACCGCCACCAACTACCAAGATATCACACGAAATATCATTTCTTAAAGTCGGATAGGAATTCAGGATTCCATTCCTTAACAACCAATAGGGTTCCTTTGATCTTACTTTCACCTTTGAGCTTAACATTAAAAAGGGCTTCTCAGGTAACGGAATCATCTATCCGACGACTTTAACATTAACTCTGAGTAGCCCTTTTCCAGGGGGATCTTATTGACCTAAATCTCCATTCTTCGCCGCCCTTTTCATTTCCTTATTCGCATATATTGCAACTTCAACTCTCCGATTTTTTTGCCTTCCTGCTTCTGATTCATTCGAATCCAGTGGCTGACTTTCCCCGTAGCCTTTCGTTGTCACTCGCGAATCCTTTACGCCTTGCGTTACCAGGAAGCTTTCTACGGCATCAGCCCTATTTTCAGAAAGTTTCTGATTATACGTGTCCTCACCAGTATTATCGGTATGACCTTCAATCAGAATATTTGTGTCGTCATATTTCTTCAAGGTTTCGGAGAGTTTAGTAAGATTTGCCTTCGTATCTTCTCGAATGCCGTAGGAGTCGAAATCAAATACAAGTCCTGATTCGAATGTTATTAATATCCCTTCCCCCACGCGTTCTACAGTGGCGCCTTCCAAATCTTTTTTCAACTCTTCAGCCTGCTTGTCCATTTCACGTCCTATTAGGGCTCCAGCCGCTCCGCCTACGGTGGCTCCGATAATGGCTCCGACAACTGTGTTGTCGGAACGGTGGCCAATAGCACCGCCAATCGCGCCGCCAACTCCAGCACCGATAGCGCCGCCTTTCGTCGTCCTCGATGCATTACAGCCTATAAATATCTGGCATACCAATGCAAACAGCATTGTTATTACCCCCACACCTCTCACTGAATTTTTCATATTGCTATTTTTCATTATCGTCATCGGTATCGCCGTCAGAATCCTTTTCCAAAGCCAGGTCAATTCTCTCTCCAAGCTTTTGGAATTCCAGCTTTATCTCCGCGGCTGTGTTTCTGGAAGCTTGCTGGATATCATCCCAAGTCTCATCGGATGAATTGCTGATCTGATCCAGTGCCTCTTCTACCTTATCGCGCTGGTGAGTAAGGTTCTCCTTCACATCTTCAAGATCTTTTCTTGCATCAATGCTCCCTTTTTCGAGTTCCTTGGAAACTTTGTCCAGCCGATTATTTATGTCATCACGAAGTTTGCGAAGGTCCTGGGCCACTTCTGCCTTCTCTTCCTTTATATCCTTGACAATTTCATCCTGAGTTTCCTCTACTTTATTGTCGGTAGATCGGCTGCATTGGGTCAAGACGACGACGCTAGCTAGCATCGCGACTAAAATAATCTGTTTCATAATCAGTTTGTTTTTGTTAGATATTATTAGCGCCATCTTTCGATGGCGCCGTATTGATTTGCTTACTCGATAATTAATTTAAAATTCTTCAATTTCTCTTTTTATTTCTTCTTTTGTTTTACCCAGCTTCTTCTGTAATCGGCCATATAGTTCGTCCTCTTTTCCTTTTGCAAAAGCCAGGTCGTCGTCGGTAAGGTCACCGTATTTTTGTTTTAACTTACCTTTGATCTCATTCCAATTCCCCTCTATTGTTAGCTTGTTCATAACTTTGTTTTTAGATGAAAAATTATTTATTCAAAAAACTTCAGACTTTTATTTTCTCACTGGTGTAATCGACCTTTTGTTTCCCCTCCTTTGCTACTTGATCAATTTTTGTATTGAACTGCTCTTTAAGTTTCTCAATCGACTCGTTGACGGAGCCCACCAGATTATCTTTCAGTTTGGCAGAACCCTCGACAATTTTTTGCCTTGTTTTCTTGCCTTCAGAAGGTGCTAGAAGCATTCCTATAGCAATGCCTACGGCTGCGCCTGCTATAAAGCCTCCAATTAAGTTTTTGGGATCATTTGCGAGATTCATAATTTTAGAGTTTTAGTTTTTTGGTAATTTTTGTTTGACTTCCTTACTAAAAGGAGAAAACATTATGCCAGTCTCAAAAAAATTTTAAACCCGCATTTTTCTCCTGTTATCCGTATCCTCCGGGTAACATTCTCCACATCTATGGCCCAGAATGCTACATGAAAAAGGGTAAAACACAGGTCGAGCTGTTTCACATCCGTCTGGCTCCGGCTGCATGTAAAACAGCAACTTGTGGAGATTATGATTAGTTAGCGTAGACATTCCTCCACAACCAGAAGGCCTTAATATCCTTTTTTGATAAGAAAAATCCAGTTTTCAATCTGGTATGAGATTCATAACAACACGGGAAAGACTAAACCAAACTTATCATATGACATCCACAACAAATTACTTATCCATGGAAGAACTCGCGGTGAGGTTCTTTGGGGAAATTAAGAACGAGTTAGGATTTACCTCAACGCGAAAAATTGTTTATCTCGTCAGGTCTGTTATTTCTCAATTGAGAAAAAATTTGTCTCAAGAGCAGATCAATAACATTATCCAGCGAACACCATCGTTGCTTCAGCTACTGTTCATCAGTAATTGGAGGTACAATGAGAAACAAAGCGCTAGCAATCATTTGGATGAAATTGTGGAAGGAGTATACCATCAGGGTCAACAATTATTTTCTTCTGAAATAGAAACGCTGAATGCAGTAATAGTTGTGCTCCGAAAGCTTGACAAGTTTTTCCGATTATTAGGTTTAGATATTTTACATTATTCATTAAAACAAGAACTCAAACAAGTAGCTATAGAAGATGCTGCATAGCATCCTCACTTTTGAATCTAAAATAAATTTTAAACCATTAAACTTAATTCTTATGTTACGCTGGACAATCACTTTTCTAATTATTGCAATTGTTGCCGCCATCTTTGGATTTGGAGGTATTGCAGCAGGCGCAGCTTCAATTGCGAAAGTCTTATTCTTTATCTTTTTAGTACTCTTTGTACTATCACTAGTATTTGGCGCTAGCATCTTTAAGAGGTGACGATAACGAATAGGTAAGATCCCGGTTTTGAAATAGGACCGGGATTTTTATTTTAAACTGTCTTAAAATATGAAACGCAGAAATCATATCCAGCGCCATCCCAATCAAGAGGATAAAACTGGAAAAGCAACTTTCGCGTCAACCACAAGTGTGAACTCCAGCACGATGGGGCAAAACCCCACGATGTCGGATATGGTGGTTGGTGCCAAAGGCGATAACAAGGATGAATTGCTGAAGAAAAAAGAAATGCTCAAACCCTCTTTATTCACGACGGGAAAACAATAAAAACAAGTTTTCGTCCTTCATAAAAAGGTCCTTTTTAAATAGCGAGATGAAGTTCCAAGGGAAGTCAAAAAAGTACCTGATAATTGTATTAAAAGTAATTGGTTGGATATCCCTTTCACTTTTCAGCCTCCTTATATTAATTGCGCTCGCCATACAAATTCCATTCGTACAAAATAAACTCGTTCAGGAAGCAGTTTCTTTTCTCGAGAGCAAGATTGGAACAGAAGTCAGCCTTGACCACATTAGTCTCTCGTTACCGAAGAGTATTGTACTAAATGGACTTTACCTGCAAGATCAGCGAAAAGACACCCTGCTCTACGCCGGAGAGCTTTCCATCAATACTGATCTATGGAAACTAACACGTCAGACTATTCAGCTCAACGACATCGAGCTCTCTGACTTCACAGGGTCGGTGCAGCGATCTCAACGCGATAGCTCTTTTAACTTTGACTATATAATAGAGGCCTTCGCAGGTGATTCTGCCGTGGCACCTGATACTACACAAGCTCCATGGAAATTCTCCGTCGGCAACATAGCTTTAAATGATATTCGTCTTTCTTTTGACGATCGCTTAATGGGCAACGACATGACGGTAACCCTAGGCGCCCTAGAGATCAGTATGGAAGAATTAGACCTTGAAAACTCGATTATCAAAATTGACGAAATCGATCTTGAAAATGTAAGGGCTAATATTGTACAAACGAAGACGACGGTCGACACGGTCACTGTCGTACCGGATAGCACCAATCAGCCAATCTCTTTCGATATCGGTGTTAATGCTGTAATGTTTCAAAATATCCAGGCACTATACAACCATCAAGGTACGGGCCAGATCATAAACCTAAATCTGGGAGAACTTGTGCTGGAAGCCGAGGTAATCGACTTAAAAAATCACACCATCGACCTTCGTAAATTTTCGCTCCAAAACACGTTCGCGTCATATCACCAAATGGAGGGATTTCAAAAGAACGAAGCTGAAGAAAGGATCCAACCATCGAATCCGCCCGGCGACTCATGGGATATTACACTGGTGGAACTTGACTTGTCAAACAACAGCATCCAATACCATGATTTTAACCAGCCATTTCAGCGGGGGCAATTTGATCCGGATCATATTTGGATTACAAATCTGACTACTGAAGCCAACAATATTAAATTGGTAGGTACCGATATCACTGGCGAGCTTGCGGCCTTTTCGTTTAAGGATCGAAGTGGCGTAAGCGTGGAATCGTTCTCCACAACCATTGCGCTAAATGACACCTCCCTGCAGGTTGACAACCTCAAGCTTATTTCAAGGCATAGCAGACTTCAGCTCACAGCCAGCGCCAAGTACCCCTCGCTTAAAACAATTTCAGATACATATCCGGGTGCATCCATTGATCTCTCTATAGAAAAATCGATCATTGGCGTTGAAGATATACGCCTATTTGCCCCGGCTTTGTTCGACAGTCTGCCAATAACACTACCAACGGCCACAACCATCTCGGTAGATGCCGGATTGACTGGCGTTTTGAAAAATCTTACCGTAAGACATCTCAATATCGCGACCCTGCAAGAAACTCGTCTTGATGCAAAAGGCACAATTCACCTGAGCAAACGGGATGATCCTTATGTTACACTTAAACTTGAGAAGTTTTATACAACGGCGAAGGATGTTCACGCCATCCTTCCTGATACTCTCATACCCGCTGCTATCGCATTGCCGGAATGGCTGAATATAACGGGAAGCTTGAAAGGAACGATGCAATCGCCTACTGTAAAGAGTACGATTACCAGCAATTTCGGAGAAATTAAGATAAATGCAGAATTGGACAGGAATCGAGAATCCGGTGTGAGCAGCTACAAAGCTTTATTGAGTGTAAATAAATTTCAAACTGGAAAGCTTTTGAAACAGGAGGAGGTTTTCGGACCGATTAGCTTAACAGCCGCTGTGGATGGCTCAGGGTTAAGTATGGAGGAGCTAAATACGAAAGTCAATTTGAAGATCTTCAATTTCGTCTTTCGGGAATATGAATACAAGAACTTTACACTCGATGGTTCTTTAAAGAAATATTTCTTCTCAGGATTGGCCGTACTTCCTGATGAAAATCTTGACGTCCGACTTAAGGGTGACTTGAACTACAACGAGTCAGTACCTCATTATCGCTTTACCCTGGAACTTAAGAATGCCGACTTTAAGGCCCTGAATTTTTCCGAGCGTCCCTTAAAGGCTCGAGGAACTATCGACGTTGATCTTGCTACGTCTGATTTTAGACTGATCAATGGAGACCTGGCCATTCGAAAGTTTGCAGTCTTTAACGGTAAAGATATGTATGCCGTTGACTCGCTTCTGTTTGCGTCAATCGATCAGGAGGGCCAAAGCGAAATTAAGGTCCAGTCAGATATTGTCGACGCAAACTTTAAAGGTAAAATAAATCTTTACAGTCTGCCGGAGGTTATCAAGCGGCACTTCAATCAATATTTTTCCATGCACGACACTACCTACGAAAAACCCGTTGACGCGCAGGATTTCAAGTTTGACCTCACGATCAAGAATACCGATTTGCTCACCGAAATACTTATACCTGACCTTGATCCATTTATTCCTGGGGAAATCATGGGCGAATTTGACAGCAAGGCAGATCGAATGGATCTTCGGATAGGCCTGGCCAAAATGGGTTATGCTGGAATTAAGGCTGATTCAATCCTATTTGACGTGACTTCTGATAGCGAACGTCTCCGCTATACGCTCGCTGCTCGCAAGCTAAGCAGGGATACTATTCGGATGGAAGCATTAAGATTGGAAGGCAACGTTGCGAACGATTCTATTCGGACAAAATTGGTGATCCTGGATTCACTTCAAAAAGATAAGTATGTTCTAGGAGGAGTTTTCCACAGCCTTGAAAAAGTATTTCAGTTCAGGTTCCTGCAGAATGAAGTGATCATGAATTATGCGCCATGGACTACACCGCCCGATAATTCCTTGCAGTTCACATCTAAGGGTATGCGGGCTCATAATTTTTCCATTACCAACATAAATGAAATGATAGCCCTGAAAACGAGCAACGATGCAGACTCCATCGTTTCGATTGTATTTAAGGACCTCAACCTTCAAAACATAACAAGACTGGTTGAAGGCGCAACACCAATTGATGGTCTGGCCAATGGAGACTTTAATATGATGTCTTCAGCGACGGGGGCTTTCACAACTAGCCTGACAATCGCGGACCTGAACATTTTGGATCATCCTTGGGGTGACCTTTCTCTGGCTTTGGGACAAACATCGTCCGGACCGTTGAATATAGATCTGCGGTTGGAAAGTGAAAGTACCTCATTAAAGGCTGCAGGATACTATACATCAAATATAGCTACGCCCGAAATAAACTTTGTAACCGAAATTATAAAATTTGACCTCGCCAGCATCGAACCTTTGACAGTCGGACAGTTGAAAAACACAAAAGGTCAATTGAAAGGCGAAGTGAGAATCACGGGTGATGCGAAACAACCGGATATCAACGGCATGTTAAATTTCACAGGTGCATCGTTTACACCATCCACAATCAACAGCGAATTCATCTTGGAAGATGAGACCATCACGATCAAGGATCGTCAAATGATCTTGTCGGACTTTGAAATCAAAGATCACGAAAATAATCTCGCCAAAATTGACGGGAACATTGCGTGGGCGGAGTCTCAGGATTTCAATATGAATCTGGATCTGAACGCCACCAATTTCCAAGTCTTAAACTCCACAGAAAAAGACAATGAACTCTTCTACGGAAAAGTAAGACTTAGCACCAAGGCGAAAATTACGGGGACCTTTACTCAACCGGTTATTGACATGAATATCAATTTAAGTGATGACAGCGACTTCACCTACGTTATCCCGCAGTCGGAAAAGGGTGTACTGGAACAGCAAGGCATTGTCGTCTTTGTGGATCGCGATGCCAAGGATGATCCATTCCTTGCTGGCATCGATCCACGCGACACGATAAAATCCTCGTTCAGGGGCATCGACCTTTCTGCAAACATCGAACTCAATGACAAAGAAACCTTTAACATCATCATCGATCCGTTGACAGGTGACAAGCTTTCGGTTAAAGGAAATTCGACGTTGACCCTCGATATGGATCCGACTGGCGATATGCTTCTTTCAGGCCGTTATGAAATTTCAGAAGGAAGTTATGATCTCTCGTTTTACAAGTTCGTGAAGCGCAAATTCTTAATTGAGAAGGGAAGTACTATAATCTGGTCTGGAAATCCGACCGACGCTGATATGAATATCCGGGCTATAAACGAGGTTGAAACAGCACCGATAGACCTTTTCGTAACTGGAAACGACAGTGACGAACAACTCAATATGTACAAGCAGCGGCTAAATTTTTTAGTGTACCTGATTATAAAAGGTCAAATGCTGTCACCCGAAATAAGTTTCGCACTCGATATGCCGGAGGACGAGCGAAATGCCATGGGCGGGGTGGTCTACGGAAAAATCCGGGACATCAATACCAGGGAATCGGATTTGAATAAACAGGTCTTCGCCCTACTTGTGCTTAGGCGTTTCATCTCTGATGATCCGCTAAACAGCGAGGCAGGAGGAGATTTAGAAAGCACAGCGAGGCAAAGTGTGAGCAGACTTCTTTCCGAACAACTGAACCGTTTATCGGAGAATGTCGAAGGGGTAGAGTTATCATTTGACGTAAAGTCTTATGAAGACTACTCAACTGGAAGCGGGGAAGGTCAAACGGAATTACAATTAGGCCTGTCAAAGAGTTTGCTAGACGACAGGCTAGTCGTGAAGGTTTCGGGAAATCTTGAGGTGGAGGGAGACACTCAAAATTCGGCTACGGATTATATCGGCGACCTGGGTCTCGAATACAAACTTACGGAAGACGGACGCTTTCGAATAACAGGATTCCGCCAAAGCAACTACGATATGCTTGACGGTGAGGTTATTGAGACCGGCATGGGTCTTATTTACATTAAAGATTACAACACATTCCGTGAACTTTTTAAAGCGAATGCAAAGGAGTAGTAGTAAAATGGGTGGTAAGAAAAGAATCGCTGATGCTTTGCGAAAAGTGTTCAACGGGTTTCTCCTTTTGTCGTTCGGCCTTAGCATCTTTGGGTGCACCGCAACAAAATTCCTGAAGGAGGGCGAGTCTTTTTATGCGGGTTCGGAAATAAACTTTGACACACAGGGAAAAAGAGTTGGGCGAAAGAAAGTGTTACGAAGTGAGCTCGAGGAGTACATAATGCCAAAGCCTAACAAAAAATTTCTAGGCATGAGAACCGGTGTTTGGTTCTACTACATTGCGGGAACGCCAAAGAAAGAAAAAGGGCTTAAGAGTTTCATTAAAAATAAACTTGGCAAGCCACCTGTATTATTTTCAGACGTTACACCTGAGCGTACGGCCAAGACACTGAATGGACAACTTCACAATCAAGGTTATTTCCAATCCAGCGTGAGTTATGAAACCAAGGCGAAAAAGCATGAAACGAAAGTAATCTACAATGTTGTTCTTCCAAGTCCCTATCGCTTGGACAGTATCAGGTACCCAACGCCCAGGGACAGTGTATATCGCTCCATTTTGAAAACAGTCCGGGAAACATCGCTGCTAAAGGAAAAGCAAAGGTACGACCTGGAGCGAATGCAGGCTGAGCAGTCGCGCATAGAGAAAGAGTTAGAAAATGTTGGTTTTTACTATTTCGATGACCGTTATCTAATTTTTGAGGCAGACAGCACGGTTGGGAAAAAGAAAGTAAACGTCGCGCTCAGATTGGAGAAAGGTATTCCCCCGAAAGCAAGAAGGATTTACAAGATCAACGATGTAAATATTTACTTGAGCTACAAGCTTTCTCTGGATTCAGCGACAGAATCATCGTTCGCAAGGCAAATAGATGGATACAATTATGTGGATTCTGCACGAAGTTTTCGACCCAGCGTCATAACACGCATGATCAATTTCAAGCAGGGGAATATTTTCAGGCGGGAAGATCAGGAATATACCTTGAACCATCTCATGGGCCTTGGTGTGTTCAAATTTGTAAATATCAAGTTTTCTGAAGTACATAAGGATTCTGCATTGCTTGATACCAACATCTTTCTTACTGCACTAAAGAAGAAATCCCTTCGCGGGGAGATGCAGATGCTGTCCAAGTCAAATAACTTCGTCGGACCCGGGCTTTCGTTCACGTTCACCAACCGGAACTTTTTAAAGGGAGCCGAATTGTTTGAATTGAAATTGAATACTGCATATGAAGTTCAATTTGGGGGTAAAACCGAAGGTGAACCATTGAACGCATTTGAAGTGGGGTTGGAGTCGAGTCTAACAGTGCCACGTTTTATCTCGCCAATTCGAATCAATTATGCAAATAGCAGGTATATTCCTAAAACTGTATTCAAACTGGGTGTCAATTTTCAAAATCGCGTTGGTTATTTCCAGTTAAACTCGTTTAATGTTAGTTATGGATACAGTTGGCTTGAAACGAAATCGAAGACCCACGAACTGCATCCCGTTGACATCACCTTTGTGAAGACCAGTAAACAGTCTGACGCATTTAAAGAACAGCTGGAGTTGAATCCTGCCCTTGCAAATTCGTTTCAAAATCAGTTCATTATCGGTACGCGATATTCGTACACCTACAACAGCCAATTTAAGGAAGATCCGCTCGCAAAATTTGAAAAGAAAAAATACCGTACGCATAGTTTTTATTTCAATGGAAATGTTGACATCGCAGGTAATTTAATGTATGCTATACAACGTCAATTCAATAAGTCGAGCGATTTGCCTCTAGAAATTTTTAATTTCCCTTACTCACAGTACGTCAAAGGAGATGTGGATTTCCGTTATTACTGGCAATTTGACGTCCGTAATAAGCTAGCCACAAGGGTGATAGTAGGCGCAGGCTACGCTTACAAGAACGCAGAGACATTGCCTTACATCAAGCAGTTTTCTATTGGAGGGTCTAATAGTATTCGCGCTTTTCCAGCAAGGTCACTTGGGCCCGGGACGTATAATATCAGGGAAGATACAGAAGCGAATACACAATTCATCGATCAGCGCGGCGATCTCAAAATCGAAGGAAATATCGAGTACCGGTTTGATATCGTTAAATTTTTCAAAGGCGCGGTATTCCTCGATGGAGGGAATATCTGGCTCCTTCAAAAGGACAGCACCAGAGCAGAGGAAGATCCGCGGCAAGAAGGAATTTTTAATTCTAAAACTTTTCTCAGTGAATTTGCTGTAGGTACAGGACTAGGATTTCGGTTTGACTTCAGCTTTTTTGTCCTTCGGCTCGACATTGCATTTCCGTTGCGAAAACCTTATTTGGTGGACGATCCATGGGTGGTCGACGATATTGACTTCGGAAGTTCGACGTGGCGAAAGGAGAATCTTATTTTTAATATCGCCATTGGATATCCCTTCTGATAACCACTGTGATAGCCGGAGTTTGTCGCATATTACAATCTTTGTACTTTTGATAATGAGCTTTCCAGACTTTCACACGCAACATGTTTTTATTGCAGATGACGATGAAGATGACCGCTTGCTTTTCCAGGAAGTGGTTAGAGAATTGCCTTACCTAGTGCATCTTTCGATTGCAAGAGATGGTGAAGAGACGCTGGAAACCCTCAGGAAAATGGATCAGTTGCCAGATGTATTATTTCTGGATTTGAATATGCCCATTAAAAATGGCATTGAATGCCTTAGCGAAATAAAACAAAGCGTAAAGCTTCAATTCCTTCCCGTGGTTATTTTCTCTACATCCTCGTATCCAAGCAACATTGATAAGGTTTATGAAGCCGGTGCACATTTATACATACGTAAACCCAATGATTTCTTTAGTTTCAAAAAGTCGATACAATACGTTTTTGCCATTAATTGGAAGGAAAAATTTGCACAACCGCCGCGTGCCGAATTTGTTCTAACGGTATGACCGGGGATTGCCGGCAATTATCTCACAGAGGGTAGTATAGATCATTCGTCGATGGGTTGGAAATGAAATTTCCTAGAAGTCAGGTGTTTTGGCCAGATCCTCTTCAGCGCGCTGTATAGCTTGACGAAAGGATAAATTAGCGGATACAAAAAAAGAATAATTACCCATGACGTCAAAAAAAGAAAATTCCACTTTAGCAACCTGCGTAGAGCAATGAAATACATAAATGAAAAATTCTTGACAATGGCCAGCAGCCAGTAGTTAAAACCAAAGAAAGCCTGCACCCAAAAAATCATAAGCTCACGCCCAAGCAAAAGGGGTTTTGACCTGAATGCTTTCTTCCGATGATACAAATGCATGTAAAACATATAGATGAAATACCTGATCGGGTTATCATCGAATAGCCTGGGCTGTACTTCTTTTTGAGGACCTGTAATGAGTGTATCGGCGCAGAAATATGCGTCGTGCGTTTGCAGAATCTCCATCCAGAAATCAACATCTGCATAGAACCCATACTTTTTTTTGAAGTATCCTTTTTGTTCGAACAATTCCTTTTTTACCATCACTTCTCCGTAAACAGGAGACGAGAACCGCCAACATCTGAAATATACCTCCTTCAGTAAATGATCCTTCTCAACTATACCTTCGTTGAATCGCGAGTAGTCAAAAATATCCGATCCGAGAAGTTTTTCTTCTGCGTCGGTTACCCCAACAGTATTAAACACAAACCCGACTGACTCATTTTCAGAAATCGCCTTATACCATTGTTCAATAAGATCTTTTCTGAACCTATCACCATCATGCAAAATTGCTATGTAGGGATATTGTGCCTTCTTTATACCGAAGTTGCAATTCGCTGGCATTCGCATATTACTCTTGTGACGGTAATATTTTATTCGCCCATCTTTTTCAACAAATTCGCTGCAAATATCCTCGGTAGCATCTGTTGAACAATCATCACAAATGATCAACTCAAAATCCTTAAACGTCTGGTCTAAAATATCCTGAATAGACAGCTTTAACCGTTCGGCCCGATTATATGTAACTAAAACTATACTTACCACGATATTATTTTCGTTTATCGATGACCAAAAATTGTTTACCTAGTCACAGCGTTGCATATAGGGTATTTTTTTGAGACAAAAAAATTATTTTTCTGGTAGTTCCACATTAAGTCGCTTAACTGACTGTGGCATTTTTTTGTTAAAGCAAGCCCAATGCTACTGCCCTCTAACAACATGTCATGGGAAGAAAAGTTATGAGGCTATGCCTAAAAATTACCGTTAACGTTTCCGAACGAACAAAATGATCATATTCCTATTGTGGGAGTTTAAACGAAATACTGAAGGTTGTACCCTCGCCTAAAGTACTTTGCACGTCGATATCAGCGTCGTGGCTGTTCAATATGTTTTTTGTAGAAGTGAGGCCTAAACCCATTCCGCCGGGCTTATCGGTATAAAATGGATCAAATAATTTCTCGATGTCTTCGGAGGCGATACCCTTGCCATTGTCACTAATAACGGTCACGACACATCCGTTTCGTTGTTCAGCGCTCACTTTCAAAACACCGGTGCCCGGCTGCATAGCTTCCAGTCCGTTGATGATGATATTAAGCAAGGCAATCTTTATTTTTTCGCGATCCAGCAGAACCCTGGGGAGTTCACCCGGCAGATTTTTTTCGAGCTTAATTTGATTGAGATTGATACGGTCGATCGACAACGCCAACGTTTGCTCTAGAATGTCTGTAACTGGTGTCAGTTCCAGATTTAATTCCCTGGGTTTGGAAGAACTGAGCATTTCGCTAATTAGTTGCTCAATACGATTTGCGTTTCTCTCAATGATCTCACAATACAATTTAACGTCTGGGTTATCTGCCGGCATTTCCTCTTTTAGCTGATCAAACGCCAGTGTCAAATTAGTCAAGGGGTTTCTGACTTCATGCGCTATTGTTCGGGCAATCTTCCCGGTCATGGACAGACGCTCGGCGATAAGCATATCTTTTTCGGCTTTTTTACGCATTGTCTGATCATGAATTATGCCCTGATAGCAACAGAACTCCGACAATTGATCGGGAATAAATACACAGTTGACAAGACACGCTTTTTTGATATTGTTCTTGTTAAGAAGCGATACATCGAAGCCGCGGATCTGTTGGTTTTCGATTAGTGTTGCGTAGAACTCCGCGTAGTCCTGCTCATCTGCGAAAAGATCTTTTATTTTTAATCTCAAAGCTTCGTGCTTAGTGTACTGGAAGAAGTTCAGGAAAGATTCATTAACGTCAACCAGCTTTAGATGCTCGTTGGCCAGAAATATGGGATCCATTGATCGCTCAAAAAGGGAACGATATCTTTTTTCCTTTTCGTCAAGTTCGCGTATCACCTTTGCCTGACTAAGCGAATAGCGGATACTGCGCTCCAAAATAGAACCATTCAATTCAGTTTTGACAAGGTAATCTGCCGCACCAAACCGAGTAGCATCCAGATCCACCTTTAGATCGCCCTGTCCGGTCAGTAAAATGCTGGGAGTAATTACCCCCTTTTGCTGCGCAAACTTGATGAGGTCCAATCCCGTCTCGCTCCCCAACCGATAATCGATAAGAAAAACATCATGGCTACCTAACACCATTTTAAGCCTTGCCTGCTCGGGCTTCGGTTCCCACTCGAGTTCAAAATCAAAATTGTCGCTTTCCGCAAGGAATTCCCTGACCAGCAACACATCGTCTTCATCATCTTCAATGAGTAAAACTTTAACAGGTGTCGTCTTCATACCAAACAATGTTTTTATTATAACGGTAAGGCCATAATACCAAACCAAATGTTATTTCAAATTCCCGACAAATCAGTGTCGCAAAAAAAATAGTACCTGACCATTGCGATAGTGCGCTCTCGAATCAAATTCCTGAAATATCCAGTGATGAACACTTCCAAAGCACCTCAATTAAACTAAGTTAAGTAATAGGTAAAATTACTATAAATTCAGACCCTATATTTTCCTTGCTCCTGGCGGTAATATACCCCTTGTGATTGGATACAATTTTCCGACAGATCGCTAGCCCTATCCCTGTCCCCTCATACTCGGTTCTGCCATGTAAGCGCTGAAAAATATTGAAGATCCGTTCAGTGAATTTTTCATTAAACCCAATACCATTATCCTTCACCTTGATCATAACATAGGTAGTGTCTGGCATAGTTACGGCAAACTCGCGTTTAATTTCCTGATATTTTACAATCTTACTAGAGACTTCAACAATTGGAACCTCATTCAGTTTATGAAATTTTATCGCATTGTTGATTAAGTTTTGAAAAAGTCGTTTAATCTGCATCTTCTCACCCGTTAATGAGGGAATTTTGCCAATATTAAGCTGCGCCATTTCCTGTTTTATCTGAATATCCAAATCTTCTTTGATCTCGGACATGATTTGATCCATGTCCAGCGGCTCGAAGACTTCGATGCTCTTGGAAACTCTAGAAAAGGCCAGAAGGTCCTCGATAAGGGTTTGCATTCTCATGGAGGCAGACTGCATACGCCTTATGTAGTCCTGGCCGGGAGCATCCAATTGGGTTTTATAACGGTTTAAGAGTCGATCTCCAAAGGCCCTGATTTTTCTTAGAGGTTCCTGCAGATCGTGAGAAGCCACATATGCAAATTGTTCCAAGTCTTCATTAGAACGCTTGAGCTCAGCGGTGTATTGCTCCAACTGCATCTCATACATTTTTTGGTCTGTGATATCGATCACAGTGCCCAGAATATCCACAGTGGGTTTTACGGTTGCGACACGCGGTTTTGATGTGAGAGAGAGATACCTTAATACTCCATTTGTTTCAATTCTATACTCCAGTGACAAGCCCTTCGGATCCGCTGAAATCTGTCTGAGAAATTCATCCACAGCAGGTTTGTCTTCAGAATAAACATTTTCAAAGAAAGAACTCCAAGTTGGCGTAAATGATTCAGGGTCTTTGTGCAATATCTTGTAAAGGCCGTCTGACCAGACCAAGGTTTGATTAGATTCATCCCATTTCCAACTACCCATATTGGCAAGGGTCTCGGCCTCTTTAAGCAACAGCCCACGTTCTTCTATGATCAGTCGTTGTCGCTTTTGATTCGTGATGTTAGAGAAAGTCACTACAAAGCCATCTTCGAGCTTGACCACGGTGATGTTATACCATCCATTAAATAACGTATCATCATGGTACAACTTCTCAAACTGCGCCGGTTGACCTGTCAACACCACCTGCTTATATGTTTCAAATAGTCCTTCCTCCTTCGCATTTCGAAAAATTTCCAGCAAATGCTTGCCGACAAGATCCTTCTCCTTCTTGCCTGTCAGGCTGGAGCCAATAGTGTTTGACAAGATCAATTCAAAATCTACAATATCTCTGCCTTTCACGTTCCTGATAGCTTTGAAGGCCATGATGCCGTCCAGTGAATTATCCAAGATACTTCGCAATGTCTTCTGGGTGAATTCGCGAATACCTACTTCACTTTTCAAGGCCAGGATATTTTCATTAAGCCGGCCTTCCGCGAGCCTTTGCTTATCAAGCGCATCGATCACCTTAGAGAACAATAAGGAAACTCCCGCTAACGCGATCAAAGTGTACAGTAGCAAAGCGATTGGCGCGACATTTCTGAAGTCTGTTTCGCTAGTCAGTCTTTCCTCAAAAATTTTTCCCTCCTCATCTGAGATCCGCCGCATGACCGATCGAATTTGGCTCATATTTCGCCGCCCTTGCAGCATAAGCTTGCTTTCTTCGGGTGTTTTTGGCAACGCCGGTTGCTGTTTCATACCCAAGATTTCATTTATAATAACGAACTGCTTGTTCACCAAACTTTTGAGAGTATCGACTTTCCTCGACTGGGCAACGTTGCCTCTGACCAGGCTATCGAGCGACCGTATTTGGCGAGGTATGGTATTGAGAGAATTATAGTAGGGCTCCAAAAAGAGCGTGTCTTTGGTAAGCTGGAACCCCCGAGAACCGATTTCCGCATCTTTTATAGTGGATAATGTTTGATCGAGTGCACGAAATACGTCGCGTGAATGACGGGTCAGGTTGACTTCCTTTATGTAGTTGCTGAGATTTCTATAAGTCATGAGGCTGACAGCAACCAGCACCATCACGATAACCAGAAACATCAGCTTGATATAGAAGTTCTTCATATGGGGTTGGTGATCTACAAGTTGTGGAAAAAAATCTATCGGACGAGTCAGAAATACATGGGCTCATCGCGTCGTTCGATGCTTATCAACCTGGCTCACTATTTACAGTCATAACTTAAACAACCAATACACTTATGACTAAGATATTAAAGATTTTAACAGTATTCATTGTAGTAAGTTTCGCATGCTGCATTTCTAATGAGCTGTTCGCACAAATGCGGGCCGGGGTGAAGGGCGGACTAAATGTAAGCAACTTGTATGTCGATGATGTGGACGATGAGAATGCTCGTTACGGGTTCAATCTGGGCTTATATGGCCAGGTGTTGTCATCAGATGTATTCGCAATTCAGCCGGAATTGCTGTTTTCTACCAAGGGATCAAAAATTGAATATGGGGGAGCCCTTTTTGATCAGACTGTTAAATATAATCTCAGTTACCTAGACCTACCGATACTGGCAGTCTTCAAGTTGGGAGATGCAGCCGAAATTCATGTCGGGCCGTATGTGGGTTATTTATTGGGCGCAAGTATTTCACATGATGGTGATCTGGGTAGCGGCGCTGATGAAATCGACAAAGACCATCTGAAATCATTTGACTACGGATTATCAGGAGGCTTTGGATTAAACTTTGGGAATCTCCAAGTTGGGGCGAGGTATAACTTTGGTCTCGCAGAGTTGGCCGACAGTGATGCTGCCAAACTGCTAATAAACGATTCCAAAAATTCAGTTGCTCAAATTTATCTTGCATTAAATCTTAACAACTCAAAGAACAATTATTAAAAGGTCCATTTTAGTTGATCAGGGAAAAGGTTATCCGTACTTCGAATAACCTTTTTTTATGCGTGAATATTGTAAAGCTTCAGTTTATTGTAAAGAGTCTTGCGGTCAATTTTCAGCAGTTCGGCCGCTTTTGACTTGTTGTAATTAACCTTTTCAAGCACATCAATAATAGCCTGGCGCTCCGCGGAGCCTGCGATAGATTTCAACAAACCTACGTTATCGTCTGCCAGATCTCCCGGCAAGATGAGCGACGAATGCGCTTGAATTATTTCCTGTGGGAGGCTGTCGGATTGAACTTCATCACCGACGGTAAGAAGCACAGCCCTCCTAACAACGTTATTCAACTCGCGAAGATTTCCATACCAGAAGTAGTTAGTAATTTGTGTTAAGACTTCAGGCGAAAATGTTTTTACATTCTTGTGCAAAGCCTGATTGGCCTTTTCCAAGAAGTAATTCGCAAAAATCAGTATATCTTCCTTACGCTCTCTCAAAGGAGAGAGCTGAATCTTGAATTCATTTAACCGATGGTAAAGGTCTTCCCTGAATCTTCCCTCCTTAACTGATTTAGTCAGGTCCTCATTGGTTGCTGCGATGATCCGCACATCGATGGGAATATCTTTGGTGGCACCAATCCGCTTGATCCTTCGTTCTTGTATCACTCGAAGAAGTTTGACCTGATTTTCATACGATAGGTTACCGATTTCGTCTAAAAGAATGGTTCCTCCATTTGCTATCTCAAAACTTCCCTGTTTGTCGCTCACGGCTCCTGTAAAGGAGCCTTTAACATGTCCAAACAATTCACTTCCTGCAAGTTCTTTGGGAAGCGCGCCACAATCGATGGCAACAAATGGGTAATTTGCCCGCTTGCTGTGACGATGGATGGATTGGGCAACAAATTCCTTTCCTGTGCCTGTTTCCCCGTTAATAATGACAGACATGTCTGAAGGCGCAATAAGTTCAATGTACCGCTGCACTGTCTGTGACTGTACACTTTTACCTACAATAAAATTCAACGGGGCCGCGTTAGCTTTGTTCTTTTTGATTTCAGGCGTGGATTCTTCCGACTCTGAGGAATTTCGCTTTTCATTTTTCGCTATTGTCTCTTTGATCGTCACCAACAACTCGTCTGGATACAAAGGCTTGGTTACATAATCGTTCGCTCCATACCTGAACGTCTCTACGGCTGTTCTCACATCGGAATAGCCCGTAATGATTATCACTGCTACTGAAGGTTGCAACAACTTAATCTTACGCAGCATTTCTACGCCAGTGAAATCAGGCAATCTGTAGTCGCAGAGTATTAGTGTATAGTCGTGCGCGCGCAACAATTTCAAACCTTCATCCCCTCTATGTGCTACATCAACGTCATAATTGTTTTTGGTAAGAAACTTGGACAACACTAAACATATATCTTTATCGTCATCAATAATAAGTAATCTTGGCATATCAATTAGTTTGAGCGATACATCTTATTTCGTCAAGAAGTTTAATTTTTGAAGCGACTCGGAAATCGACTTTTTTGTAAATGGTTTAGCGATAAACAAGGACGCTCCCTTTTGCAATGCTTTTTGACGTTCACTGTCGTAAGCACTTATAATAACAATTTTTGAAGATACATTTGATTCTCGTAAAGTAGTGATAAAATCATATCCTGACCCGTCAGCCAAGTTGAGATCGACAAATAACAGATCGTAAGATATCATTGAAATTTTGGCCAAGGCTTCTGAAATGGATAACGCATAAGACGCATCAAAACCCATTTTCTTCAGATACCGAGTGACCAGCAGACAAATTTCAATCTCATCATCAACTACCAAAATTTTATTCATGAATTGACCTTTACCCAATCCCCTCCTTCACCTATAGACAACAAACGAACTTTATTTTTGGTCGAAGAATTTGCCGTTCCATTCCTTGTGTAAGAAAAAGTTAATTTGTTCCCTTCAACAGCCTTTGTCTTTAATGGAAAGAAAATCCGAAATAATGCGATCGCGAATACAGCACTCCCCAAATAGGATCCTGCAATGACTAAGATACCTGAGATTAAGTCCCCCATATTATTGATTTTACTCCACATTACGAAAAAATCATGCCATTACGCCTATTTTGTTTTTTTAAGGTCCCCATCGATTTAACGGGCATTTATATACCCAAAAAATGTGGATATTTGTAGACACTTCGCGGTCTAATCCAGCCTCCCGCCATAATTTCGCCGCTTAACTGTGGCATGAATTTTTACATTCGTCAACTCATAACTAAATATTAAAACATATGAGCAATCTACTTTATGCCATTGCAGTAATATTATTAATTGCATGGGCTTTGGGATTTTTCGTTTACAGCGTCGGAAACTTAATCCACATTTTGCTGGTGATCGCTGTAATTGCAATTGTTTTCAGATTAATTCGTGGGGAAAGAGTTTAAATAACGGGCATCTTAAACCATGCAAGGTATTAAGATGCCCAATTTTATGACAACCCCTGCCTTACGTGTCGTCAAATGGACTGTTGTCGTCGTTGTTAGCTTTGTTCTGTTGCTTCTAGTCGCCGGGAGTGTTCTTTCACGATACGCCCGCAAGAAACTGCAGGCAAGCATAGAAGCATTTGGTGGTACAATTGGCGATCTTAACGTAAACGTCTTCACACGCAGTATCAGCATTAGTGCACTTGAAGTCAGCCTCATGCCCGACAGCAGTGATCGCGTGCCTGCTACAGGTCGCGTGGAGAACATTCAGTTGAATAATATTGACATCTATCAGATGCTGTTCAACAGACAACTGGATATTAAGGAAATCGTCTTCGAAGAGGGTGATATTAAATTCAACAGAAAGGCAAATCTTACCGACTCCGCAGAAACAGAAAAGGAAAATACACTGAAAGGAGTATTTGTTGAGCGTCTAAGGTTTCGAGATTTCAATTTTTCGGTCGTAAGTGATTCGGCCAATGAGTTTTCGGGTACCCTTAATGTTACTCTACGCAACTTACAATCATCAGATTCAGCCGATCTCTCAGAAATAGAAGGTTACACTGTAGAAAATATAGATGCGCAAGTTACTGACTTTCTCGCCTCCGTATCGGACTTCTACGAAATTGATATCAAGCGCATTAATGCCAACAGCGAGAAAAATAAACTGGACATTGATTCACTCACGTTGGTCCCCAAATTTCCTAAATTCAAATTCTCACAGGTTGCAGGAAAACAAATTGACAGGGTCAATTCCTTCATCAACAAAATTGAAGTGTCGGGCCTTCTATTCAACCACCTGCGCGACAGTTCCTTTGTAGCTTCCAAAATTCGAATCCTGTCTGGTGAAGTTTATTCGTTTCGGGATAAACGATTGACTTTCAAAGAAACAAAAGACAAACCTCTACCTATGGCAGCTTTGAAAGAAATAGGCTTTGGCATTGAAGTCGACACCATCCAAATCAAAAACTCAAAAATTACCTATGAAGAATTTGCAGAAGATGGGTTTGAAGCAGGGAAGATAATTTTTGAGGATTTGAATGCAACTTTGACCAATCTCGGAAACCGTACCTATTATAATAAACCTGATCACGCATCGCTTATAGCAAGTGCCCGATTGATGGGGCACGGGCTAATCGAAGCATCTTTTCGGCTGCCTTTCGAGCAGGGCAAACCCTATCATGCGGAGGGTAAGATGGGCAAATTGGATCTCCACCATCTAAATCCTCCTTTAGAGAGTCTGGCATTCATCAATATTGAGTCAGGTATACTCAATGAAATAAATTTCAATTTTGATTACAATGACAGATCCTCCAATGGCAAGGTCACAATAAATTATGAGAACCTGAAAATAAATGGGTTAAAGAAGGAAAAGTCCACGGTGATCAACGAATTAAAAACATTGCTTATCAATACGGTGGTGAAAAATGACAAAGACAAAAGCGTTCCCACCGAAAAGCGAACAGGCACCATCGACTTTGAGCGCGATAGAAAGCGGCAGGTCTTTAATTTTTGGTGGAAATCTCTTTTCTCTGGAATAAAATCCAGCGTGTTGGAAAACTAGGTACATGTGCGCTGGAACTTACCAGAAGTTAATTTACTTTCGGCGGCCTGGGATGAACCTCGCTATTATCATTGGCTGCTTCAAGTCTTTCGTTTTCATTTTCTTGTGGGGAAGAGGGAAGATTTTCCTGATCGGCCAAATTCTGAGCCGGCGATTGGGCGTTATCTTCCCTATAATTCACGGCCTTTAGTTGCTCATCTTCATTCACAATGCGCTCTCTGCCTTTTTCAACGGTCGGCGCTCTTCTTCCCGGGTTGTTTCTCTGAAATTCTTCATGATTTTCCCTCGTTGTGGAGGAAGGGTTTTTCCTTTTGCGCTCCTTCTTCTCCGTTGGGTTCTTTGGCCTGTTCATAGTTGTAGCGTTAATATCTTATCTCGTTAAATTGAAACAAACATGCCATAATCAAATCACTTTTAGGCAAGGCTTTGTGCTCAGGCTGCGTTGCCGAATGTGGGAATCGTTTCAATACATTGTGGAAAAATTTCCTTATTTTTTAATTGGGCGACTTTAATCTTCACCCAAAAAAGTTGACCGGGAGCTTGATCTATTTTGGTTTCCATCTGAGTTTAGGGTTCGTGTTGAATCAAGAGCTTATTTCCCTTTGTCTTCATTCTTTCGTTCTTGTCTTTTGCGCTCCCGCTCTTCCCGTCTAGCCTTTCGCTTCTCCTTTCGTTTTTCCTTTGGGCTTTTTTCCTCCTTCACCTGTGGGGACGGGGAGCTATCAGCAAATTTTACTGTATTATCTGTATTCCTCTCGAAGGCCTGGACAAAGGCATTTCTAAACACATTCCAAATAGTGGGCCACACCCCTGACTCTATATTTTTCAGGTCACCCTGCAACGGCACTTTTGTTGCGAATTGATCTTCCTTCTGGTTTTCAAAGAACTCTGCTACCACGCCCACGATAGATTGCCAGATTAGATTGAAAGGATTTTTTTTGTCTTTTTCCCAGTTGACAACCTTAATGCCCTGTGCAAGTGGCTTAACATACCCTGTTATCTTGCTATTGTTGACAGCCAATTCAGAATACAGATTGAATGTACCCTTTTCAATATCTACCTTGCTATACGCAACAAAAAAATCGTTCAAAGCCGGCATATGGATGCCTTCAAACTTGAGATTCAAATCAAGATCGGGTATTTCCTTTAATACATTTATATCCATATTTAAATTGAGCTTTCCTCCGCCAACGGATGTCGCAGTGGCGACAACATTAGACGGCAGGCGTTCCTTTTGCCGCTCGGCATTGTTTAAATTGGTAGCTATTAGCTGCAGGCTGTCAAGCTTTATGGTTACTTGGGGTTTTGATGTAAAATCGTAGTAATAGACAGCGCCATCCCTGATCTCCATACGGTTTATTTGAAGGGGCATGAGCTCTTTAATGGGTTTGGTCCAGTCTACATCCTCCCCTGTCTGTGTATCATTCCCGGGTTCTTTCGTTTCATCGCCGTCGCCGCCGATAAAATTTAATTTTGGGCTGGTAAAAATTACCTCTCCGACGAATGAGCCGTCAAATAGCGCTGGCCATTCCACTGAAAGATCTGTGGAAGGAATATCTATGAATGGTACTTTTTCATTGCCATTCACCTTAAAAAGTTTCAGACTATCTATAACATAGGCGCCTCGTATTAAATGGATATCAACTCCATGAATAGATCCTTCGTAACCCTCTATATCGGCAAGAACCTTGTTAACGTAACGAGTTACAAAATATGGTAACATTAACCTTCCGACGATCACCAACAACAGTATGCCTCCCAGTATTATCCACTTCTTCTTTATTTTCTTTTTCATCTATTTTCCCTTTCATCGTTCTATGATTTAACATCCACCGCCACTGGCTCTTCGTGTCTTGATTGTTGATCGCTTATGACCGTTTTGCCATTTTCTACATCTTTCTCAACCTCCACCAATTGAAATTTCACGGCATGGTGATAAGGGGTTATTTCACTACCGGTTTTTTCAGCATACACCGACGTAAGCTCTGCGCCAAACAGAAAAATTACAGTTGAGTAATACACCCAGATAAGGATGATGACCAAAGAACCTGCGGCCCCGTATGCTGAGTTAAGCGAGCTGTTTCCCAGATAAAATCCGATTAGATATTTTCCGGCTGTGAATAGAACAGTTGTTATGATAGCGCCCACCCAAACATCCCTCCATTTGATCTTTGCATCCGGCAGGACCTTGAAGAGCATCGCAAAGATTAGCGTGATCAATGCTAATGAGATCACTATATTCATACCTGTGACGAAGTACAGGGTCCATCCTGCCAATACCTTAGACAGTCCCGTTTGCAGTACTACGAGGACTGTGTCAATGATCAGAGATACTAGCAGTAAGAAACCAATACTGATCACCATAGCGAGAGACAACAAACGGTCAAGAAGATACTTTACGAATCCCCGCTCCGGCTTTGGCTTTATGCCCCAGATCTTGTTAAGGCTTGTTTGGAGTGACACAAACACTGTCGTGGCACTGAAGATCAACGTTGCGATACCGACGACCCTGGCCACGGTGCCCGTCGAATCCAGTGCAGCATTTATCAAAATTTTTTCTACCTCTGCCGCACTGTCATTTCCGATCAGACGGCCGATCTGATTAATTAGCGTCTGCTGAACAACATCTCTTTCATAAACTACCGCTCCTACTGACAGCGATATAATCAATATGGCAGGGAGTGAGAATATAGTATAAAAGGCAATCGATGAAGCATAGCTAAATGAATCATCCTGAAAAAAATTCAACACAGTTTGCTTCAACACTCCCCAGCTTTTTCGAATGAATTCCATCTCGTTTTTTTTCTTATTATCATTCAGTTAAAACAAGAAGCGTTCCCGGGAAAAATGTCGCCTCATTTACCCTGCGCGCTGTATAATGTAGAAGGGCGACATTGAAATGTGGAAGAAGTTCCCCATTGTATCCCATTTTCATTTGGTTAAACCGCTCAACTGCAGATTTTCCTTGGCACGGAAATTCTATTAGCAACGTAAATTCTAACTATGCTGTCAGGCACTAAATCTCCCTTTTATCAAAAACTAAGTCTCACACTTATCTCCTTAACGATAATTTGTTTGGGGCTTTATTTTGCAAAAGGGATCATTCTCCCTGTCCTCTTTGCGATATTGTTGGCGATGTTGCTGTTGCCGGTAACAAATTTTCTTTCGAGGAAGAAATTCCCAAAGCCGCTGTCGATCATTATTCCCCTTTTCCTTTCCATTGTTGTTATTGCAGCCGTTGTCTATTTTCTTTCCAGCCAGGTGATAAACTTTATGGATGACGCACCCAAACTTCGCGAGCGCATCGCCGAAGTAAGTGCATCATTTCAACGCTGGTTGAATACAAGTGTGCATATTTCCGTTCCGAAGCAAAATGAATATTTAAAGGATACAGTTGAAAATATTAAGGAAGATGCGCCCAGCATAGTTGGTGCAACATTTCTCTCGATAACGGGAGTGTTTACATACATCGTGTTGCTGCCCATTTACACTTTTCTTATCCTGTATTATCGAACGACGATAAAAACTTTTTTTATCAGTGTATTCAAAAATGGCGACGAAGATCAGGTAAATGAGGTATTATCGGAGTCCGGAACAATAGCGCAACACTATATTACCGGCCTCTTAATTGAAACGACGATTGTATTTACACTCAATTCTATTGGATTCCTGATCCTTGGCGTCAAATATGCCATCTTTCTGGCCCTGCTCGCTGCTCTTTTAAACCTTATACCCTACGTTGGGATGCTTGTTGCTAACATCATCTGTATGGTAGTAACGCTCATTAGTTCTGAAGCGATCAGTGATGTATTATGGGTAGGTATTATTCTTGCAGCGGTTCAATTCATAGATAATAATTTTGGCATGCCTTTAATTGTTGGAAACAAAGTCAGAATTAATGCATTAGTAACAATAGTTGGAGTCCTTGTGGGTGGGGCACTTTGCGGAATCCCCGGAATGTTTCTGGCTATTCCGGGGCTGGCAGTCCTGAAAGTAATTTTTGACAAAGTACCAGACCTCCAGCCATGGGGATTGTTGCTGGGTGATGAGGGCGAGATGGCCGCAAAAAAACCACGATTCGCATTACCCAGACTTCGCAGTAGATCTAAAACCGTAAAAGTATAAACATATGAAAATTACAGCTCAAATTATCCTCGGATTTGCAGCAGCAGCAGTTGCTGGTGCAGCAATTGGAATGCTATTAGCGCCTGAAAAAGGAACGGACCTTCAAATGAAAATCAAAGACGGAGCACAGGATTGGCTAAATCAATTTTCGTCCCTGTTAAATACCGGACGAGATGTTGCGGCACAGGTAAAATCAAAGACTCAGGAAGAGATTCAAAATTTAAAGGCTGAGTTTAACGAAGCTAACTAAGGAATGTTCCGGACACGATAACCCATAACTATGGAAGAAACTAAAAACACCTCCGAAAAAATAGTAGATGCAGTTGGAGACTGGATTGAAACCTATCGCAATATTTTAGCGATCAAAATCGTCGAACGTGCATCCCAAGGAGCTTCGGTAAGTATTCTGGGCATGGTTGCCTTGCTTACTGGCATTTTTATTCTTCTTTTCATTGGACTGGGTGCAGCATGGTGGGTGGGGGAGAGTTTAGATAACATGAAAGCAGGATTTTTTATTGTAGGGGCCGTCTATTTAACCATCTTGATTATCATTTTAGCGATGGCTAAGAAAGTTTTGATCCCTGCAATTAGAAATCTGATTATTAGAAAAATCTATGAATAAAATCAATAACTATGAGGAGCTCGTCCTCGAACGTAAAAGATTGGAAACTGTGCTCGCATACCACCGATCGGTAATAGATGGAGAAGTGCGAGAAATAAAACAAAAACTGGAGCCCCTCGCTAACGTTGTGTCATTTTTTTCACCCTCGAAAGATCCTTCTCAAAATAATAAGTTGCTGCAGGCGGGAACGAATCTAGGTATTGAAATTTTCGTGCGTCAAAAACTTCTGTCGAAGGCGGGGTGGTTGACCAAGCTTGTACTACCTTATATTCTGAAAAAGGTTTCTTCGAGAGCTATAGAGAAGGTCCAGGCTATCCGCAAATGAGAAAGATCAGAACAATGCTTTTGAACATTTTTCTTTACAATTTGTTAACCACGGTTCGTAGAAAAAATAGTGGGCCGGACAAAAAAAATGAAGAATGTAAGCAGTACAATCTGTATTTTAGATTTTAAGTTTAACTTTCTCTCATTTTCAACGACTATTTTTGGCTAATTCCCGTATGACCACTCCATCCAACACCAAAATGCTGGAAAGGGGTGGTCTGATTTCGGAAGGCAACGTCATTCTATCTATTTTTATTAGTCTAATCAGTCCGACATGAAAACAAAATCCCCACCCGCAAAAGCAAAAGATCCGTCCTCGACTAATGGAACCAATGGAACACACAGCCCTAAGAAGAAAGGAAAGAAAAGCAATGGTCATTCCATCAAGGAGACAAGGGTGTTTAATAATGCGCCAGTTGACTCATTGGATTTGAAGGAATTGCTGGGTGTTCTGACTGAAGTGAAAAATGGAAATTTCAGGGTTCGGATGCCCTATGACCAGGTTGGACTGAGCGGAAAAATCTGTGACACATTGAATGAAATCATTTCGCTCAATGAAGACATGATGCATGAATTTACCCGCGCGGGAAACACAATAGGTAAACAAGGTAAGCTCACCCAACGGATTGAGCTTCCGAGCACAAAAGGTGCCTGGAGCATGGGGGTAAATTCGTTGAACGTATTAATTTCAGACTTAGTACACCCAACAATAGAAATAGCACACGTTATCAGTTCTGTTGCCAAAGGAAATTTGTCGCAGGAAATGCCAGAGGAAATCGGCGATCATAAGCTTGAAGGAGAATTCCTGCGCATCGCCAAGGAAGTAAACTACATGGTTAAGCAGCTTAACCTCTTTTCCATGGAGGTGACGCGGGTAGCCAGGGAGGTAGGATCCGAAGGAAAGCTCGGTGGACAGGCCAAAGTCAAAGGCGTAGGCGGCGTATGGAAGGATCTTACAGATTCAGTGAACCATATGGCCGGTAATCTTACTAACCAGGTGCGAAACATTGCTGAAGTAACGACGGCTATTGCGCGCGGAAATCTGTCGAAAAAAATCACTGTCGACGTTAAAGGTGAAATGTTGGAGCTGAAGAACACCATCAACACGATGGTCGACCAATTGAATTCGTTTGGCTCAGAGGTTACACGTGTGGCATTGGAAGTAGGCACAGAAGGAAGGTTAGGAGGTCAGGCTACAGTCAAAGGCGTTGGTGGTGTGTGGAAAAACCTGACAGACTCTGTGAATCAGATGGCCGGCAACCTCACCGCCCAGGTTCGCAATATCGCGGGCGTTACGACAGCCGTTGCCAAAGGCGATCTTTCAAAGAAAATTACGGTTGATGCAAAAGGTGAGCTGCTGGAATTAAAGAATACCATCAATACGATGGTGGATCAGCTAAACTCATTCTCTTCTGAGGTTACCCGTGTAGCCCGTGAGGTAGGTTCCGAAGGACAATTAGGTGGTCAGGCCGATGTCCCTGGCGTTGGTGGAACCTGGAAAGACTTAACCGACTCCGTAAATCAAATGGCAGGTAATCTCACCAATCAGGTGCGTAATATAGCCGGCGTTACTACGGCGGTAGCTAACGGTGATTTATCTAAGAAAATTACCGTGGATGTACGTGGTGAGATGCTCGAGTTGAAGAACACCATCAACACGATGGTAGATCAGCTTAACTCTTTTGGATCGGAGGTGACTCGTGTTGCACTGGAAGTAGGCACAGAGGGCAAGCTTGGTGGCCAGGCAACCGTGAAGGGTGTCGGCGGTATCTGGAAAGACCTGACCGACTCTGTCAATCAGATGGCATCGAACCTGACGGGCCAGGTGCGTAACATTGCCGGTGTAACAACCGCCGTTGCTAACGGCGATTTGTCTAAGAAGATCACGGTGGATGTGAGAGGAGAAATGCTCGAGTTGAAGAATACAATCAATACAATGGTTGACCAGCTTAATTCGTTTGGATCTGAAGTGACACGCGTCGCCCTTGAAGTTGGAACTGAAGGTAAGTTGGGGGGACAGGCTACGGTGAAAGATGTCGGTGGGGTGTGGAAAAATCTTACGGACTCCGTCAACCAAATGGCAGGTAACCTTACTACGCAGGTGAGGAATATTGCAGGTGTTACCACGGCCATTGCAAAGGGAGATCTATCGAAAAAAATAACGGTGGATGCGAAGGGAGAATTGCTGGAACTAAAAAATACTATTAACACCACCGTTGACCAATTAAATTCATTTTCATCTGAAGTTACGCGCGTCGCCCGTGAAGTAGGTTCCGAAGGCCAGCTGGGTGGCCAGGCTAATGTTCCGGGTGTAGGCGGTACGTGGAAAGATCTCACGGATTCCGTTAATCAGATGGCATCTAATCTCACAAACCAGGTGCGGAACATTGCCGAGGTAACGACGGCAGTAGCCAAGGGAGATTTGTCAAAGAAAATTGCTGTCGATGTAAAGGGTGAAATGTTAGAGCTAAAGAATACGATCAATACGATGGTTGATCAGTTAAATTCCTTTGGATCTGAAGTGACACGTGTAGCCCGCGAGGTAGGTTCTGAAGGACAGTTGGGAGGACAAGCCGATGTACCAGGCGTAGGTGGTACCTGGAAAGATCTAACCGATTCTGTAAATAAAATGGCTGATAACCTGACAAATCAGGTAAGAAATATAGCGGACGTAACGACAGCTGTTGCAAAGGGAGATTTGTCCAAGAAGATCACAGTCGATGTGAAGGGTGAAATGCTTGAACTGAAGGATACGATTAACACTATGGTGGATCAACTCAATTCCTTTGCCTCTGAGGTAACACGTGTCGCTAGCGAGGTAGGCTCGGAGGGTAAGCTAGGTGGCCAGGCAACGGTAAAAGGTGTAGGTGGTGTTTGGAAAGGTCTTACTGATAGTGTGAATCAAATGGCAGGTAATCTCACCGCGCAAATTCGGAATATCGCAGATGTCGCTATCGCCGTTGCAAATGGTGACTTATCGAAGAAAATCACCGTGGACGTCCGGGGAGAGATTTTACAGCTAAAAGATACGCTGAACACAATGGTGGATCAGCTGAGAGGCTTTGCTTCCGAAGTTACACGCGTAGCACGCGAAGTTGGTACAGAAGGGAAGTTGGGAGGCCAGGCGTTTGTTCCGGGTGTCGCTGGAACGTGGAAAGACTTAACAGACTCTGTAAACCAAATGGCGGGTAACCTCACGGACCAGGTCCGAAATATAGCGGGTGTGACAACTGCTGTAGCAAACGGCGATTTATCCAAAAAGATTACAGTCGATGTTCGGGGTGAAATGCTGGAGCTAAAAAACACCATCAATACAATGGTGGAACAGCTTAATTCATTTGCTTTTGAAGTGACACGCGTTGCCCGCGAAGTAGGCACTGAAGGAAAGCTCGGCGGGCAGGCTGAGGTTCGAGGTGTAGCCGGAACGTGGAAAGACCTGACAGATTCCGTAAATCAAATGGCATCCAATCTGACGGGGCAGGTACGAGGTATTGCAAAAGTTGTAACGTCTGTTGCGAAAGGTAACCTTAAGCAAAAGCTTTCGATCAACGCCTTAGGAGAGCTTGCCCAATTGACTGATACCATCAACGAGATGATCGATACACTTGCCGTATTCGCTGAACAAGTAACGACTGTTGCAAGGGAAGTTGGAGTTGAAGGTCGTTTAGGGGGCCAGGCAAGCGTACCTGGCGCCTCAGGCACATGGAAGGACTTAACTGAGAATGTAAATCAGCTGGCCGCGAACTTAACAACGCAAGTCCGTTCTATTTCGGAAGTAGCTTCCGCCGTAACAAAAGGTGACTTGACTCGGACTATCAGAGTAGATGCCAAAGGCGAGCTTGAGGCTTTGAAGGATACGATCAATCAAATGATCACAAACCTGCGTGAAACAACACTTCGTAATCAGGATCAGGACTGGCTGAAATCCAACCTTGCCAAGTTTACCCAAATGTTGCAAGGTCAAAAAGATTTGAACACTGTTACGAAACGCATCTTGTCGGAGCTGGCCGAAGTTGTTACGGCGCACTACGGCGCGTTCTATATCTTAAAACAGGACGAGGAAACACAAAATACCAAGCTGAAACTCTTCGCAGCTTATGCGTACAGAGAAGAAAAGAACATACCCAAGGAATTTGAAATAGGCGAAGGACTTGTTGGCCAGTGCGCATTCGAGAAGGAAAGAATTTTACTGAAAAATGTGCCGCAGGGATACGTAAAGATTACTTCTGGTCTAGGCAAAGCCAAACCTGCAAACCTGATTATCCTGCCGGTGTTATTTGAAAGTGATGTGAAAGCTGTTATCGAGCTGGCCTCGCTTGATACTTTTAGTGAAACGCACCTCGACTTCTTGAGTCAGCTCACAGAGAGTATAGGTATTGTATTAAATACGATTGAGACCAATTCCCGCACTGAAGAATTGCTGGCTCAATCTCAATCATTGGCTGGCGAGCTCAAGACGCAACAGGAAGAATTGAGGAGAACGAATGATGAACTCCAGGATAAGGCATTGCTTTTAGTAAAACAAAAAGATGAAGTTGAAGCGAAAAACAAAGAGGTAGAAGAAGCCAGAAGGTCACTTGAAGAAAAAGCCGAACAGCTTACATTGACATCTAAATACAAGTCGGAATTTCTTGCCAACATGTCGCATGAGCTTAGGACGCCGTTGAACAGCTTGCTGATCCTGGCTCAGCAACTCTATGAGAATGCGGAAGGAAATCTGAATGAAAAACAAATCCGCTACGCAAAAACTATACACTCTTGCGGCGATGATTTGATCCAGTTGATCAACGATATTCTCGACTTATCGAAAATTGAATCTGGATTTATTTCGACTAATATTTCCACGGTACGCATATCCGAGATAGCATCATTTGTCGAAACTACGTTTAAGCCAATATCGGAGGCAAGGAATTTACGATTCCGCATTGAAACTGATTATTCGCTTCCATCCTCGATGGAAACGGACATTCAACGTCTCAATCAGATCCTCAAAAATTTGTTGTCAAATGCCTTTAAGTTCACCGAAAAAGGTGAGGTGTGTTTAAAGATCACGGAGGCCCACCAGACGTGGAAGGCAGGCAACGTCAATCTCGATAACGCCAAAAAAGTAATCGCATTCTCAATAACCGACACGGGTATCGGTATACCTCAGGAGAAACAATCGATCATCTTTGAGGCATTCCAGCAAGCAGAAGGTTCGACCAGTCGTAAATATGGCGGTACTGGTCTTGGTTTATCAATCAGCCGCGGCCTTGCTGAATTGCTTGGAGGTACGATCGAATTGGAAAGCCAGGCTGGGTATGGCAGTACATTCACACTGTATCTTCCTATTGATAACATACCGCAAATTGATCCGAAGAATGCGCCGCAAAGCATTCAGGCCATTCAACAATTGCAGATGGATTCGAGCGCCGGAGAAATCAATAATCTATTAGGGAACTTGCGTATCACCAGCGAAGGAATTGAATCGAGGACTCTGGACATTGTAAGCGAAATGATCAACGAAACAGGCGATGACAGAAGCAACATTCTACCTGACGATAAGGTTGTAATGGTTGTGGAGGATGACCTTCGTTTTGGCAAAATTGTAATTGAAAAAGCTCATGAATACGGTTTGAAAGTAATCGTGGCAACGAATTACCTTGAGGTTTTTGATTTTATCAACCGGTTTTCGCCAATAGCCATTACCCTGGATGTTAAGCTCCCTGAAACGAGCGGGTGGAAGGTGATCGATCTGTTGCGCAACGATCTGACCTACCGTCATATCCCTATTCATGTTATTTCGGGCGAGGAAAACAGAATGCTGGCGCTGAAACGCGGAGCACGAAGCTTCCTTCTTAAGCCACTGGACAACGACTTGCTAAACGAATTGTTCGATGACATCGTAACGTGCGCTAGCAAGGAGACAAAAAGTATCCTTGTTGTGGAGGATAATGAGCTCGATTCCTCTCAAATTGCTAAGATACATCGCGACGACGCGTTATCCGTTACGATCGCTGCAACAGGAAGGGAAGCCATTGACTTAGTCAAGTCAGAAGATTTTGACTGTATCATTCTGGATTACACGTTGCCGGACATCTCAGGTACCGACCTAATTCATGAAGTGGCCAAGGCAAAAAAGAAATTGACGCCGGTAATCGTCTATTCTGCGAAAGATTTCAACAAGATTGAATTGAGCAATGTGAATCTCAACTCCAGTTCTCTTGTCCTAAAAGGAGTTAATTCCATTGAACATCTATTGGAGGAAACCGTATCACATCTGCATATTAATCACAAGAACCTGGCTCCGGAAAAGAGAAGAATCATTGAGAACATTCGGAATAAGGAAGATATTTTGACAGGCAAGAACATACTGGTGGTCGACGATGATGTGAGAAACCTTTTTGCACTAACAACCGTATTCGAGCGATTTAATATTAACGTTGTTACGGCAGAAAGTGGAAAAGAAGCCATCAATATTCTGAACGAAAATCCGAAGATCGAAATGGTTCTGATGGATATTATGATGCCGGAAATGGATGGATATGAAACAACCCAAAAGATCAGACGTGAGCATAAAAACAGCACTCTGCCAATCATTGCTGTTACAGCCAAAGCAATGAAAGGTGACCGACTTAAATGTATTGAGGCAGGAGCTTCGGACTATATAACTAAACCGGTGAAAATTGATCAACTCCTGTCGTTAATGCGTTTATGGTTTTGTAAATAAAGTAGTATGCATCCAAAAATTCTGTTAGTGGATGATCGTGAGGATAATTTACTTTCGATCGAAACTATACTGCAACCCAGCGGCTATGAATTTGTGAAAGCAAGTTCAGGCCGGCAGGCATTGAAAATACTACTGAACGAATTTGACTTCGCCATGATCCTCATGGACGTCAAAATGCCTAACCTTAACGGATTTGAAACGGCTTCTCTCATCTATGAGCGGGAAAAACTGAAGCATATTCCAATCATTTTTATTACTGCCAATAATTTTGGTGATGAAAATATGTTTAAGGGATACCAAACAGGAGCTGTAGACTATATATATAAGCCGATCAATCCTGACATATTAAGAGCGAAAGTTGGCGTGCTTGTAGAACTCTACAAAAAAACAAGACAGTTGCACGAACAGGAACAAAAGCTCATAGCGATTAATCGCAGCCTCGAGAATGAGGTGAAGGATCGAAAGGCTTCAGAAGAAAAAGTAATACAATTGAACCGCCAGTTACTTCAAAATATTAACAGCCTTGAATTAGCGAATAGAGATCTGGAGCAATTCGCATTCATGGCTTCCCATGATTTACAGGAGCCATTGCGGAAAATCTTAATGTTCAGCGATCGTCTCTTTCAAAAATATCAGGATGTTTTGAAGGATGACGTTCGGCTTATAAACCGCATACAACGTTCGGCTGAGCGTATGCAAGCCTTGATTGTAGATATCCTGGCATTTTCGAGGATCTCTATCGACAAATCAAATTTTGTCGCAACCGACCTGAATGAAATTATCCAGGAGATCATATATGATATTGATGATGAAATTAAATCGAAACAGGCCACCATTGCATTGGACCGCTTACCAACGTTGAATGTCAACCCTAGGCTTGTCCGGATCCTATTTTACAACCTTATCAACAACGCATTGAAATATTGCAGAAAGGATATCAGTCCGCAGATTAAGGTTCGCATGGAGAATGGCGTCGCGTCGCATAACCGCGAAAAGAAATATTGCCGGATTTTCGTGGAAGATAATGGGATTGGTTTCGATCAAAAATATGCAGAAGACATATTTGGAATGTTTAAGCGATTACATCATGAATCCGAGTTTTCTGGAACAGGGATTGGCCTGGCGCTGTGTAAGAAAATAGTGGAGCAGCATAACGGCGTCATCTCGGCGCAAAGTATTGTGAATGAGGGATCGAAGTTTATCGTTTCCCTTCCGTTGTCTTAATGCGCATTCAACGAAGTTGTCAATATATCATTGAGTGCATGCCTAAAGTCACCAAACTTTGATGGTTTAGCGAGATAGCGCACAGCGCCCAGTTTCCTAAGTTCGTCGTTGTCCTTATCGGAAAAAAAAGTGGAGTACATAACAACAGGAATGTTCTTCAGCCTGTGATCCGATTTCAATTCAGCCAAAATCTGACGTCCGCTTACTTTCGGCATATTCGTATCCAGGATGATAAGGTCTGGCAACCCTTTGCTATTTTCTCTTAAAACCTTCAAGGCCTCTTCTCCATCCAATAGGCAATTGCAGGTAAGCGACTTGTCGATGTCATGAATAGCCTCTAAGAAAAACTCGTGATCATCTTCATCATCATCAATCAACAGCAAATTTTTAAAATAAATCATCCCAATTAAAATTTCTCAATAAGGTTGCAAATTTAAGCCGCGATTCGCGGCGAATGTAAATTACGATGCCCGGCTTCCTATCATTTAATTCCGACACACAGAAACGATGTCAAAATAGATCACTGCCAGACTCGCGTCCATTTCAGCACAGCTGTAACAGAACTAACTGTCGCTTAGGCCTCAACAGAATTTTAGGAAAACAGTAGTTGGAGAGATGTCTTTCGACAGGCCTTATCAAACCTGTCTTTCAAAAGCCAATTATACAAATTTTTTTATAAATTATCCTATAAGATAAAACAAAACCTAAAAAGAGGCTTTTCTTGCAGTTTATTTTCAATAATGGCACTTTTCTTACGACTGACGCTCGTCTAAGTCTCTATGTCGGTCACTCCCAATGCTGTAAGAATTATTTTCCTCGTCTTCACTCCCTACCTGCTCCTGCGCATCGTCGTCTTCGCTCCCCGGGACATCCAGATCCCCGCCCGTAAAATCAACTGGCCACGGCCTGTTTGCTAAAATTTCGTCATCCCCGCCAGATTCAACTTCCTCCGACGCCAATGCCTGAAAATCATCCTTGGTAAGGTCAGAGTTTGCCGGGCTGGTTCCGAGTGGTTGGGATAATTGGGCTGGATCGGTCGACTGGATAGATGAGTTACCTTCAATCGCAGTATTCACGTCAACATCTAGTCTTGTGGCGCGATTCATAATATCTTCATTGGAAGGGTATAAAGGATACCCAGGAAATTCCTCTGTTTTCTTGGATGGCTTTGCAACTTTTAACCTCGGCCGCTTAGAATGTTTTGGTTTTTTTTTCATAGAAGTGATGTGATAATAAATTAAAAAGGGACTGACTAAAAAGCTTTACTCTAAAATTACGACCAAAATTTGCTCGCCTTCGAGTTCGTGATTCATTTGTATCCTTCACTGGAGAACTTACAACTCGACTTTTTTAGTCAGCCCCTTCAAAAATCAAAAAGTTTGTTTTGTCTTTCCGCGTTCGCTCGCAGAAGTTTCTGACGTTGAGCCAACGCCGGATGAGGAGCTCCAGGAACCTCCCTGTGTAGATGCAAGTCGAATTCTGTTTTCAACATTCTTGACACCTGACACTTCTTCAGCAATGTCCTCGGCTCTGCGCTTTTCCGTTCTAGTTCCAACAGATCCGGTCAAAGTAACTTCACCAGCATTTACCGTTACTTCAATTTCCGAAGCATCTATAAACACATCATCGCTTAGGCGATCGTTAATATCTTCCTTTATCCTGTCGTCGGACCGGCTGTATCCCTTTGGTCCTTTGCCTCGATGGTGGCCACTGCGCAGTTTGTCCTGTTCCCTCCTACGCTCTGCATCCTCATCCCCGAACCACGAGCTCACTTCGTCAGAGGTCCTATCCCACCATCCTCGCTCTCCACGATCATATCCTCTGCGGCCTCTGTTATAATCAGATCCATAACCTCCGCCTCCGAAATTTCCTCCACCTCGGTTGTAATTCCTTCCTTCGTAATTAGAGCGGTCGTACTCGTCCCACCCGCGATCATTTGCGCCACGCTCACTTCCATAATTCAAGTAGTCATTTCCGTAAGATGACCGCCAGTCACTGCTGTAGTCCTCATCACGATCGCCCATATATCTCCCTCGGTTGAATCCTGAGTCGCGAGAATATTGATTTTCGCTGTAGCGCCCTCTATCATTATAGCCTCGGTCTGAACCGTAATCGCTGTATCTTCCACCGATGGATGTACCATAGCCTAAGTTACCTTCACTCCCATAGTTAAAATTTCCTCTTTCGTTTTCATAACCATGGTTTTGATAACCTCGACCATAACTACCGCGATCCTCATTCCAGTCAGGGTTGGATGTATTTAATACACCTCTCCTGTTGTGACTTCTATTTCTCATAATCATTCAGGGTTTATGTTGTACTTTTTTGCAATAGTTGGGTCAAAAATAATGCCCTTAAAATGCAGAATACGAGCATGAACTTTTACTTTCTCGCTGTAGAAAGTCATTCGAAAGCATGCAATTTTTTCCCCATAATTATCCTTTAAAAAATTGCACGCATTTTGGGGAGTGTTAGAAATCAACTCGACAACTGAGCAACGGTAAAAATCCAACTTGTTTTTTCAGGACAATTGCATCATTCTCCCGATCAAAAAAATATAAAAAAGCATTGCGATGATCTGTAATATTCTGGATATCCAGTCGCCACTCCATGGAATACCGGGGATTATTCTTTTTATATACTACCTGAAAATCCATTCTGAAATAGGAGGGCAGTTTTTTTTCGAAGGCATCTTCCCATAGGTATACCGTTCTTTGCTCTGCAATAGACTTTTCCAGGTCGATCGGAACGTATGGCCGTCCACCTGCCTGGGCGATTTTCAAGTTAATACCAAATCGATCTCTACGTCGGTTTATATCAAACTCCCTTCCAGCCAGCACGTGAAAATTATAGTTTCCATTGTAGGCAGTATTTCTCTCAGAGTCTTCACCTATCCGGAATTTTGACTCATATAATGAAGTATTGACGGAATAGTAAAACCCGTGTGAAAAGCTTTTTTCTATTGAAATCTCAATGCCGTAATTTCGTCCTTTGCCGGCGTTGACCAATGTATCTGTGATGAATCCCGTATCCTGATTAATGGACGAGTACAGTGTTGAAGGATCTAACTGCACAGGCGCATTGTACAGTAGTTGATAATAAGGCTCTATTTTCAGATGGTGATGTGAGTAAAAAATTTGGTCATATGAAAGCACAAAGTGATTTG